>JBBRDM010000016.1:0-45756 GCA_038203935.1 Chthonomonadales bacterium | reverse complement strand
GTAGAGTTTCAGGACTGGCTGGCTCAGAAGATGGCCGGAGCAGGGTACTGGATATTTTCTGCTCTTCCACCCGTAACTGCAGATAGTACAAACAGTGCTTTGCCGCTGCCTGAACATCATGCGAGTCTTTGGTATAACTATGAAATTTATACCTGGTCAAGCTTTCAACAGTTGTTACTGCGCTCTCATCCCCGATCTGCTCCAGAGCTTTCAAAATTGCAATAATCACTTCAGATCTCTGCCAAGGATCATTTAGAAGCTTGACTAATGATCGTCTATTATCTAATGTAAGGAGTGAACTCTGATCAGCCCGAATTTGAGGAAGCAGCTTTATGAGGCATTCAGTGCACATATCCTTAGCCCGAGAGTCGTTCGATTTCTCAAGAATTAAGAGAACAGTTGGTAAAAATTGAATATCTGCATTTTCAGGTATTACCTGTCCCAGGCTGTTCCAGCCATTTCTCGGCAGCGCTAATAGAATCCACTCTATAATTTTCATCAAAAGCCACACCAAATATGCAAACCTAATCCAGCCATTAGAAAAAAAATCACGGTACAGATCAGCGATGCAAAAAACACGGCTCCAAATCTTATTCTTCTCTTTTTAAATATTTTCTGGTCGTCTAGCGACTGCAGTTCGATAAGCTGCAGGAAATCTTCGGGCGGGAGGCGGCGCGCACGAACGATTGCTCTTTTTCGGCGGGAAATGCTGAATGCGGATAGTTCCTTAAGCAGGTCAGGCAGTGATATTTTGTTGTTGATGACAGGTTCCTGTAAGCCGAAATTATAAACTACTCTGGATTTTCTGCCCTTACCAGCTGCTCCTGATCGGTATGAGCCGTTACCGAAGTATAGATTGGGTGCAGCAGCACGTCTGGAGTCACAGCCGTTGAAGATGCCCGCAGAAGCGTGCTGGATATACGCTGGCGTTCTGCTTTTAGCTCTAGATTCAAGAGACAGTCTTTTGCGGCATTTTGAACCTGGTATACTTTTTTTGATCGGCGAATCATATCATTTCTATATTTTATTAAGCTTTTTACTGTCGGAATTGCGCTGGAATCACCTACTTTCTCAATTGCCTGGAGTACTGGAACAATAAGGTCAGGATCCGGCCATGGCTCCCTCAGGAGTTTGACGAGCGCCTGTTTTTGATCAAAGGTAAACACCGAATCGTGTTCCTCAGTGATCTGTGGAAGGTGCGTGATAAGAAAAGCGGCACATTTCTTTTGAATTCTGCGGTTCTCATTTTTCACAAAAACTATAACAACATGGCCAGTCAGCCGAATATCATCCGACTGAGTGATTAATTTAACCATATTTTTCGAGCTGTATTGGGGATAGATGGAGACAACATTTTCGATAACTGTATAAAATCCAAGCAGGCCAAACTGAAATATATCGTGCGTAAAATAGTAGATCGCCACACACACAATCAATCCCAGGAAACTTTTCGACCTAATTCTAACCTGTCGATTTCGCAGCTTACCGGCATATTTTTCGGCCTCCAGTTCCACCAGTTCCAGGAGTTCGTCGGGGGATAGGCGGCATGCGGTTTCAAACGCCGTTTTTCGGCGTCTCTCGGTCCGTGAATTCAGATCTTTTAACAGCTTATCAAATGATATTTCCGGTTCCGAAGCAGCGGGTATCATTTGTTCTGATCCGAAGGGCGCGGGATTTTTGCTATCAGTTTCTGCACTATCTGATCTGAGGTAATGCCGTCTGCCTCCGCGTTAAAGTTGGTGAGTATGCGATGACGCAGCACGGGCTCAGCCACTGCAGCCACATCTTCGGTGCTGGCGTAGTTGCGGCCGTAGAGAGCGGCACGGGCTTTTGCACCAAGGATGAGGTACTGTGAGGCGCGCGGACCAGCGCCCCAGCTCACGCATTCCCGCACGAAGTCCGGCGCTTCTGCCTCATTAGGGCGGGTGGCGCGGGCAAGCGCCATTGCGTAGCGGAAAACATGGTCACCCACGGGTACTCGGCGCACTATCTCCTGCAGATTGAGAATATCGTTGGCGTGAAGAGTCTCCTTCAGTTCCACCGACTGCCCGCCTGTGGTGGCTTTCATAATAGCCAGCTCCTCCTCCGCGGATGGATAGCCGACGCTTATCTGAAACATGAACCGGTCCAGCTGGGCCTCGGGAAGCGGATAGGTTCCTTCCTGTTCGATAGGGTTCTGTGTCGCCAACACGAAAAACGGCTCGGACAGCTTATGCGACTGCCCTCCCACTGTCACCTTGTGCTCCTGCATCGCCTCAAGAAGCGCCGCCTGAGTCTTAGGAGGTGTGCGGTTGATCTCATCTGCGAGAATCATATTGGCAAACAGCGGCCCGCGTAGAAAAACAAACTTGCGTTCACGTGTTACCGGGTCTTCCTGAATGATTTCTGTCCCGGTGATATCAGCCGGCATCAGGTCCGGAGTGAACTGAATTCGCTTAAACGAGAGCGAAAGTATGCGCGATAAGGTGCTGACCAGCAGCGTTTTGGCCAGTCCGGGCACCCCCACCAGTATACAATGGCCACGGGCAAACATGGCGATGAGCAGCTCCTCCACCACCTGGTCCTGCCCGATAACCACACGGCCAATCTCCCCGCGCATCGCATCGAATGCATCACGAAGGCGTTTCAGCCGCTGCATATCATCGGCGCTATCCGTACTATCAGGAGCTACAGTCATCGAATTCACTCACTTTCTTACTTCTTTTGTATTATGATCGGCATAATTTGATCGCGGGTTTCAAGGAAGGGAATTTGAACCTGGACTGATGTCCGGGGTCAAAAACTATTCTCACTTCAAGCAGTACGACAGAGAAATCAGCGTATAACTGGTTACCAGAGCGGGCTGATCTTCCCAGTATCGCGCGTTTGTGTTGAACCACGAGCCATCTGGATGCTGAGCCTTCACGAGCTGCGCGGCAAGATCCTGCGGCCAGTTGTGCTGATTTCCTGCGGCATCGACAACGACTTTACTGCCATAGACATCCAGCGTTTTCGCCATCGTATGATAGTAGTAGTAGAGGCCGGTATCACCCATTCCTGGATGCTCGTTTACCGAATAACGGCTGCGAATCCAGTTCCAGGCCGCCTGAGTGCGAGGATCGTTTTTCGAAACCCCGCAGTAGATGTAGCTCTTAATGCCGGCATAAGTCATCGAGCCGTACGATGCTGGTTTAGCGCCGGGCGAATTGCTGCGACCCTTGCTGTCGTAGATAAATCCACCATCGTCCGTGTCGTCCTGCGCCCAAGCCTGATCGTTCGACTCTTTACGATTCTGAACACGCTGCAGAAATATTATCGCTTTCTGGAAAACAGGGGCCTCCTTTGGAAGCCCGGACTCCTTCAAGCTCTCCAGAGCGCTTTGCAGGTTCGAAAGATCAGGGCGATCCGGTTTCGATCCGTATCCAATCCCTCCGTATTTGGGGTCGGAACGGGCGGTGCCATTCGACTCATCGAACTGCGAACCTTCCAGATACCGCTGCGCATTCAAAATCGTTGTCTTATAAGCCGGATTACGAGTAAGCAGAATAGCCATCAAACAGAGTGAAGTATTATAGTTTGGCAGCGCGGATGCTGGGTTGGCATCACTGTAGATCGCGCCATTTGGCTTCACCGCGCGCAAAATAAACTGGATTCCTCTGCCCACTGCCGGATCAAGCGCCTCTTTCTGGCCATTCCGCAGAAAGGCAGTTACTGCCAGGGCTGTCGTGGCAGGATAGTGGCTCCACGATCCATCTGTTTCCTGGACTTTTCTCAGATAGGCCAGTCCATTTTGGACTGCTTTTTTCGCCTGTACTTTGCCAGTCTCCGCAGGCGCAGCAGAGAGAAGCTTTGAAGATGCCAAAATAGTTATCACACTCAGCGCAGATGCTGAGATTTTGGATTTCATTTTCATATTGTTCACACATTTCCTGCAGACCTTATGCATGGTTTTCTGCTACGGACGAACTAAAACTGTGATTGTTCTTTTGCAACACAAATTCAATATTGATCAAACAGGGTTCGCTTCCCTGCCTGAACCTGCCAATCCCACGGGAATAATCGCGGTTTCGCAGGTTTTTTAACTGCAATCGGTGAACACTAAGCCCGATAGAGTTCAATTGGCATGCTCTGTGCAACATCCCCCATCAAGCTGTTCCATTCCAATCGGTCTCAGCGAGTACCTAAAATCGACGGAAAGTACTTTTTCTCTGGAACGGATGAGTCTCCAGAATGAGAGTGTACTGAAATTTAGACGGAGAGTAGTAATGCGACAATCTATTTCGAGCGCCTTTAGCGGCGCTCTTCTGTGTGTACTTACAGCTATGATGCTTAGTGGTTGCGGTGGCGGAGGCGGCTCCACAGGCGGAAGCACCGGCGGTCCAACACCTTCGGGCGATTTCACTGTATCGGGCGTCGCTCCAGCCCAAATTGCGCAGGGAGATACCGTAAATATACCTGTTACAGTCACTGCTGTGGGAGGCTTCAACTCCGCTGTCACCTTTGGAGTTACCGGCCAGCCTGCCGGAGTTACCGCCACTATTGCCGCGGTCACCCCCTCTGCTTCAGGAACGACCGTTAATCTGACGGTGGCAACCTCGAACAGCATGCTTGCTAACCTCGATACCCCGGGCGGTATAACTACTCCTACAGGAACATTTCCAATCGTTGTTACGGCAACAGGCGGCAGCAAAACCCACAGCGCTAACCTCAATCTGGTAATCACCGGAGTTTCCATCTCTGTTCAGCCGGATACCCAGGTGCTTACCTCGGGAAATTCAGTGACATATGGAATAACTATTACGCCTGTAAATGGTTTTGCGCAGTCGGTTGTTCTGACGACGCAGGCGCTGCCATCTGATGCGGTCGTAGTATTTGCTCCCGCTACTGTAAATATGGCGGATAAACAGCCGCATACAGCCGCTATGACCATCTCGCTGCCTGTAGGATCGCGAAGTTCAGTAAAGGCAAACGCCCGCATTGTCGGCTACGTTGGCGGTGGAAAATTTGTGGGAATTGCAAACATTAACATTAATCCGTCAGGCAGCCTCGGAGGTACCATTCAGTGAACAGTATCAGGACGATTAGATTTCTGAATATAGTGTTGGCTTTGAGCGTTTTCAGTACGCTTATTGCAGGCTGCGGCGGCGGATCTTCCAAGACCGCTGCAACCACAGGTAGGTTTGCGCTCAGTGTGGTGTGGCCGGAAAAAGGAAGATTAATTCCGGAAGCGGCGAACAGCATCAAAGCGGTGCTGATGAGTGGAACTACTGTATTGGGTACACAGCTTCTTGCTCGTCCGGCTGCTGGCGGTACCAGCACTGTCACATTCAATACCATCCCACCGGGCGATGTAGTCCTGAATGCTTCTGCCTATCCCACAGTGAATGGAACCGGAGTAGCCCAGGCAGCAGGCAGCGCAGCTGCAACCATTGTAGTTGACCAGACTGCATCCGTCAGCATTACTATGGCTACCACCATCGACCATATCGATGTATCGCCACTTAACTTCAGTATGGAAGTCGGCACGAACTACCAGCTTGTAGCGACCGCAAAAGATGGGCCTGGCACCACAGCACACGTGGTGCTCACCACGCCCGGTAAAATTCAGTGGGTATCTGATAACATCAACGCAGTCACCGTCTCCGCCACGGGATATGCGCACGCCGCCGCCGTTGGTCTGGCTAAAATTACAGCGACGGACAGCGAGACTGGTAAAACTGGGAGCACGATGATAACTGCCGGCGTTACGGAAGGCGGCTGCATTGTTACCAGCTACCTCTTCATACTTGGGCAGGGCGACACCACCAACGACAATCAGATCAACCAGTTGAAAATCTGCTCTATCGGGCGTGTGGTTCAGAGCACTTACGATCATGTACATGTTGGCGATCAGCCGTCGGATATGGCGAAAACACCGAATGGTAAATTCGTGTATGTCTCCTTGTTCGGCGAGAACAAGATTGCAGGCTACAGTGTGAATCCAAATACAGGGCTGGTCTCACCACTGCCGTTCGGCAAAATCGGGACAGGTTCGAAACCACAGTCAATGGCAGTCGATGCGGCGGGCCAGAATCTCTACGTTACGAACAGCGGCGATAACACAATTACCGCCTATAATATCGGATCAGATGGCAGCCTGATACAGCTTGGCCTGACATCTACTCCAGCCGCTCCTTCAAGCATCACGATAGACCACGCTGGAAAGTTTGCCTACATCACAACGCCTTCGAATAACCAGATTCTTCTCTATGGCAGAAATCTCGACGGCACGCTCCAATCGACGGCAGCTCAGACTACAATACTGCCCGCTGTTCCTACAGACCTCAAAGCGAACCCCGCTTCTGATTTCCTGTACAGCAGCCTCAACAGTTCCAGCATCGCTCAGTTCTCAATTGCTGTGGATGGAACTATCCAGTCCTTGGCTCCTGCGACTGCGGCTCCAGGCCTGCAGCCGACTTATATCCGACTGGATAAGAGCGGAACTATTATGTATGCAGTCTACAATCCAGGAGTAAATGCTGCTGGCAGTATCGTAAGCCTGCGAGTTAATTCGAACGGCACGCTCTCCAATCTGCCGGAGGCAAGCGTCCCAACGTTTAACGGTCCATCCGATCTCGCTCTGGAAGACAGCGGCAGGTTCGCGTTTGTACTCATGGCGAAATCGGCGACGATCAGCCTGTACAATCGCAACAATGACGGCTCGCTGCTGCCAAGCAACTACAATCGCGAAGCCAAAGTTGTGCTGCCGATAAAAGAGGTGGACATTTCGTTCTAACACTGCGGATATAGGTACTGCTATCTGAAAGAAAGCAGTCAGTCCGTACGGAAACCTGACCCTATCTTCAAATCCCTTTGAAGACAGGGTCAGTATTTTACTTCTAAATCAGCATAAATTCTGCCCTTCCAGGTTACGGATGCATGCCGCCCCGATCTCAAGAAGCTGCCCCACTGAATGGCAATCACCGCCGCAGCGGAAAGCGGGCTGAGCAGAAGGCTGCTCCAATGTCCAAAACGAGCCGCCTGCAGGGTCCTTATGGTCAGAATGATGGCTATCTGGGCAAGGCATATGAAAGTCCACTTGGAACCATCACGAATACCTATGAGCAGAAAGACATACGGCGCCACAAACAGACCACCTAGCAGTAATGTCATTAACAGCAGCGCACCGAACGATCCGAGCCCTTCGTATGCGTTTCTCGTAAAACCATTCCATACTTCCTGTCCCCCAGCATACATCCGGCACTTTATAAGCTTGGAGGCATCATATAGCGCTGCTTTTCCGCCAATTCTTTTTACTCTTCTGGCCAGTTGAAGCCCATCATGGAAAGAGTGAGAAATGGATTCATGTCCGCCGATTTTGAAATAGAATTCTCGTCTGAACAGCAGAAATTGGCCGCAGGCCGCGCAGAGTGCGGGAGATTTTGATTCCCACACCTGTCGAATGGGAAGGAAGGTGATAATGAGAAAGTGGAGCATTGGAAGTACAACCCGCTCCCAGAAAGATTCTGTAATCTGGTAAGGAAACGTACTCAACAGATCTGCATTAGTGCTTTCCATCTTAGCAAGCGCAGATCCCAAAAGCTCTGGCGCGGCTTGAGTATCCGCATCCATGAACAGGATATATTCCCCACGAGATAGATTGGCAATCTGAGAACACGCATACGCTTTGCCAGCCCATCCGGGAGCGATTTTTCCGCCATGAACCAGACGGACACGACTGTCCTCCAGCGCTATCCGGCTGACTATTTCTGCCGTGGTGTCTTCCGAGCAGTCGTCCAGCACCAGCAGCTCGAATGCTCGATAGTGCTGATTAAGAAGTCCGCGCAGGCACTCTTCGATGTTGCTCGCTTCGTTTCTGGCAGGTATGCAGATGGATAGCGTTGGTGTGCTTTCCGGCATGAGCTGTTCCGGCTTTTGATAGTCCCTTAAATTGCGTCTCACCAGTCCTAAGAATGCCAGCAGAAGCGCCAAAATCGATAGCTGATAGAGTATCACTATTATCGCTCCTGAGGTTTACTCTCGTTCCAGGTTGGACTAACGATATCGCCATGTGCTCGGACGAACTGCTCCCCTCGCAAACGGGAACTGATGGCGCGCATGCTATCGTAAACGGGACTAATTCCGGCGGAACTGGTAAGCAGAGGGCGGAATAGGCTCGGATCCCGCTGCGCGCGCAGTGCGGCGAACGCATCTAGATGGTCTTCCATCCTGCACTCCATCGTTCGCACAAATTTACGGCGGCTGAAATCGACACCTGGCTGAATCTGTTCTATCGGACGGATGGAAATGAACGCTTCGGGAAGCCGCTCCGACCAGAATTCGTAATCGAACACAACGGTTGCAGCGGCGAACGTGTTTAGCGACTGGGCAATCGAGCCTATACCCGGCTGAAAGTTTACTGGCCGTACACTGTTCGATATCAAATTACCTTGCGGAGCTATAAATAGTGCGCGAGGCTTGTTCTGGAGCAGTTCCTGGCAGAATTTCAGGAACTCTCGGGCGCCCCTTATGCTCGTTCGATCAACTCCCATCACACCAAGCCGTGAAAAAAACCGGTACCGTTGAAGCTGTACTTCATCCATCACACCATAACAGTCCCAATCGGGTAGCATGTCAGACAACTGAAGGCTCAAAAGCAGATCCCACCAGCTGCTGTGATTGGCGCAAAGCAGCAGCGGGGTCTTTCCATCGCCCTTCAGCCAGGATATGTCTCCATCGAAATGGATGCAATGAAAGCTTTTGCGCAGATATTGGCGATTATAAACTCTAAAAGCTCGCTGCAGCCATACCGATTTAGTGGGAGGTATCATGCCGGTGTCCGTATAGACCCTTCTGTAAACGATCGTTTGTGCTGTAGATTATCCTCTAGAACACATTCAGCGGCTATCTGCCCGGACATCAATACCATCGGCACCCCGGCTCCCGGGTTAACACTGCCGCCTGCAAAATAGAGGCCGGGGATTTTGCTTCTGTTTCCTGTTTTAAAAGCGGAAGTCAGGCCGCGTTTCGTGACAACGCCGTAGATAGCGCCTTTATTGACCCAATAGAGCTGCTCCAGATCGAGAGGAGTGATCATTCTTTCAGTTTCGATGGAATCCCGCAGCCCTGTCATGCCGCATCGTTCCATTTTGTTGATGATGATGTCCCGGTATCTCTCGGCTCCAGTATTCCAATCGTATTCGGAAGATATATAGGGGGTATGGACCAGCGCATACACAGCTTCACATCCCTGGGGCGCAACCGAAGTATCTGTACGGGATGGAATGGCGAGGTAGATCGTCGGATCAGCGTGCGGGATATGCCTTTCATATATATCTTTGAACTCTGCATCGGAATTCTCGGAAAACATGAAATCATGGTGGAGAAGATTGGGAAACCGTTTTTTGCATCCCAAATAGAGCACTACTCCAGAACACGCTGGCTCGAGATTTGCAGCATGCTTTCGCAAATAGTTATCTGATTCAGTCGGTGTCAGCAAATCACTGAAAGTGCGCGTGACATCGGAATTTGCTACAACGATATCGGATGCAAAAAACTTTTCATCCGCTGTTACCACCCCTGCAGCGCGTCCATTCCTGATTTCAATTTTCGTAACTGCTGTTTCCGTATGCACCTCAACGCCAAACTCCTCACAAAGTGTGCTTAGCGCTCTGGCAATAGAACCAGTGCCTCCCATCGGATACCAGCATCCCAATCCGATCTGAACCCAGGGAATCAAACTCAATATTGCAGGAGCCAGGAAAGGTGATGAACCCACGTACTGAACAAAATGTTCGAAAAGTTGTGCCAGCCGGGCGTCTTTGAAATGCTTTCGTATGGCCTGATGCATGGATGTCATCGGATCTATCGCTGCTGCCAGAGATATACTTTGCGAGTTGAATGCGCCTTCTGACATCGCTTCCTTGAGAGAACCCCAGGGTTTCCAGAAGAACCACTTTTCTGATATAGCATACATCCTCTGCGCATAGGACAGGAAATGGAGATAACCGCCCATCTCTTCTGGAGCGAACCTGCCCATCTCGCTGGTCATTCCCTCGAGCGAACTGTACAGGTCGAACTGGCTTCCGTCTGCAAATAGTGTGCGCCACTGAGGATCGAGAGAAACCATTTGAATGTAATCTTCCATGCGACGGCCAGCGCTTACAAACAGCCGGTTAAGTACTTCCGGCATGGTGATGATGGTTGGCCCCATATCGAAGGTATATCCTTCCGATTCCCACACATTCATCTTGCCTCCGAGATGGGAATTCTTCTCGAAAATGGAGACCTCGTAGCCTTCGGCTGCCAGTCGAACCGCCGCTGCCAGACCTGCAAGCCCCCCGCCTACTACTGCTGCTTTCATCTATTTGCTCCCGATTTGTTGAAGGCTCTGGACTGTCGATTCCACTGGATAGCGGACTGAATTAATGCTGGAATATTCCGCCAGCCGTTCGCACCGGAACATTTCGCTGCTGCAGTCAGCAGTTTTGCTGCGGCTGGGTGATACGGAAATAGATGCCGTTTGGTTCTGACTGGAAGATGCAAGGATACCACTTTCCGGACTACAAACTCCTCCAGTCCCTGTAATCCTCGCAGTTTCCCAAATCCGCTCGCCCGCAACCCTCCGAATGCATACTCCGGATTTGCTGCATCCAGCAGGACTTCGTTCACTGAAACCATACCAACTTTTAACTTCGAAGCGAGAGTCGCAGCCCGATGCATATCGTTTGTCCAGATACTGGCTCCGAGAGCCAAAGCGTTAGAATTCGTGCGCTCCGCGGCTTCCCAATCACTATATACCGGGCAGACGGCGATTACAGGCCCAAAAAGATCCTCTGCCATAATCGGCATCGAATCTTCGCATTCCGATAGCAGGGTAGGAGTATAAAAGTATCCCGGCCTATCAAGGTCGTAATCGCCACCGAACAGCAGTTCAGCGCCGTGTTCGACTGCCTCCCGTACGAACTTGTGGCATCGCTGACGTGCTTCGGCAGTCCTTAGTGGCGTTAATTCATGGGGCTGGAGAGATTGCAGATGTGTTTTCACGCGCTCCAGGAACGGTTCATAGACAGCGTGAGACACATAAAAACGCTGCGGAGCAACACAAGATTGTCCTGCATTACTTATCCTTCCCCACACAGCCGAACGTGCAGCAAGGTCTACATCAGCATCGGCGCAAACTATAAAGGCGTCGTTTCCAGAAAGTTCCATGACAGAGGGCTTACCATTCAGAGCCAGCTGCTGCAGGATAGCACGTCCGGTGCGAACGCTTCCGGTAAACACATATTTATCACAATCTGCTTTCGTGAGCGCTTTGCCAATATCAGCGTTCCCGTAGATTATCTCAATAGTACCCGTGGGAAAGCCTGCGGCATCGAGTATTCGTTCAATCTCCTGGGCACTCTGTATAGCGAGCTCCGACGGCTTCCAGACTACGGTGTTCCCTGCCGCAAGCGCCTGGCAAATGGAGATTAAATTAAGCAGCAGGGGATAGTTCCATGTTCCAATGATTCCTATGACGCCATATGGCTCAGCATGTGCCGCAGCCCTGCTCTTCCCAGTTCGTATCGGCTTCAATTGGTACTGCGCCCGCCTGCAAAGAAAATCGAGGCCAAGCAGTGTGGGAAGTATTTCGGCGCCTAAGGTTTCCTGCAGCGGCCGCCCAATTTCCATTGAGATGATACTGGAGGTCCGACCTGCGTCCTGCGCAATAATATCATGCACACGGCGAATACACTGCAGCCGATGCATCAGAGGTTTTAAACTCCATGCATCCAGTGCACTTCTTGCACGCTTTACTTTTGTAAATACGTCGTACTCCGTATCCGAAAAAATCGTTTCCAGATTTTTGCCTGTGGCAGGATTAAAAGAAAGTAACGGAATATGAGCTAATTCGAGTTCCATCTGCATCTCTCTCTTACGCAAGTCTTCATGGACTTCACGCATTTTCTGCTCAAATGGCAGTAAGCCTTCCTGGGCTTTGCTGCCTGTTTCGATAATGGCGGTAAATATTATATCCTTCACCGCCTTGGTGTGCTAAGTATGGCTGTGTGCACGAATAAGTATCTCGGCCATATCCTCCGCTATCGTCTCCGCTGCCAGACGCCCAGAAGTCAGTACAATGGGAACACCACCGCCGGGATGCGTTCCCGCTCCTGCGAAATAGAGGCCGCGAATCTCCTCTGAGCGCATCTGAGGGCGGAAATAGGAAGATTGAAAAAATCTCGGGGACATGCTGAAAGCAGATCCCTGATAACATCCATATTGTGTTTCGTAATCTGTGGGAGTAAATTGGCGTTCGAATACGATTTTACTGCGCAGATCGTGCATGCCAGCTCGCTCCAATTTCGTTAATATTTTATCTCGAAGCAGAGGCCCTTCTGTTGCCCAATCGATTGGTCCTTCGAGATTCGGACATGGCGTCAAGACATACACGACATCATGGCCGGCTGGTGCCAGAGATGGATCGGTCCGTGTTGGAATGCATACATATATGGCAGGATCATCAGGAATAGTTTTAGATTTCGTGATGGAATTCAATGTGGATGCATAGTCTTCCGAGAGAATAACTTCGTGGTGGCTGAAATCACTCTGCAAATCGCGAACTCCCAGATACAGCATATGCGCCGAACAACCATACTCTTTTCCGGCCAGGTATTTGTCTGTGTTTTTTCTGCGGAGCGAACGAGGCACCAATTTAGTATAGGCGGTGGGAGTATCAACGTTCGCCACAACCACATCTGCTTCGATAAAACAGTCTTTCGATCCCAGAAAATTTTCTGTAATGACTCCACAGGCTCGATGGCCTTCCGTCATAATTCTGCTGACAGCAGTGTTGGTATAGATCTCACCGCCGAGCTCTCTCAGCAGCTTTTCCAGGGCATCTGCCACAGCCATTATCCCACCCATAGGAAACCATACGCCGTATTCCATCTCGATATAGGGAAGCAGCGCATATATCGAGGGACAGTCCATGGGACTTATTCCCAGATAGAGTGTTTGAAACGTGAA
Organism: Chthonomonadales bacterium; assembly: GCA_038203935.1. GTDB lineage: Bacteria > Armatimonadota > Chthonomonadetes > Chthonomonadales > Chthonomonadaceae > JANXSG01. The sequence goes on along the minus strand of JBBRDM010000016.1, from coordinate 32,787 downwards.
AGCTTGCCGCAAGCGCTCATCACGGATGTATTTCGAGACGAAACTATAGACATTCGTTATCGGGAGGGCGTGAACGATACCGCGCAGTGTTTCTGATCTTAGAAGCGAAACAGGACCATTAAAAGATTTCTCAATAAAATTAAAACGGGCATTCTCATACTGTTTCTGCATAGCCTTGAACATCCGAGGAATATTCAGGGCATCTGTCTCAGAAAGTCGCGCCGCTTCTTTTTGCATCTCCTCAACATTGCTTTGCATATCGAAATAAGTGCCATCGGAAAATCGGACACGATATGCAGGATCAAGCCGGCGCAGCTCTAGATAGTCACTCATTTCACGCCCGCAAGTCTTGAATATTCCTTCGATCACTTCCGGCATCATCAAAAGAGTGGGTCCCATATCAATTCGAAATCCATCCTCTGCTATCTGATTCATTCGGCCGCCGCACCGCGAGTTTTTCTCAAATACAGATACTCGCAATCCTTTATTTGCAAGATGAATTGCAGTTGAAAGGCCGCCCAATCCTGCTCCAATGACTACAGCGTGTGGACGATGGTCGCTTTTGCTGGAATGCAGATCAGATGCGTTCTGCTTACCTGTCTTCAGGGAAGGCGCAGTGATAGCTCCGGCAGCGGTGGTATTATACTGATGTTCAATAGGCATTGAAATTCGATTCTCCATTCTACGCTCTTTAAAGTCTGTTATTTAAAGGAATCAAATTCAGGTCGAGTATTTTTTATCTCACTCAGCGCTGAGAGCGCACGCTCTCTCGCAAAATCGTGATCGACAATCCGATGTGGATAGTCCTCTCCGAGGACTGTGCCAGCTTCCATCTGTTCAAAAAGTGAGGCTTCCCACGGGCGATGAATCAAATTGTCAGGAAATTGGCCGAGTTCGGGCACCCACCGGCGAACGTATTCTCCGGTAGGATCAAATTTTTCGCCTTGTTTTACCGGATTAAATATGCGAAAATAGGGCGAAGCATCCGCTCCACAGCCAGCCGTCCATTGCCAGCCCATCGTGTTATTCGCCAGGTCAGCGTCCACCAATGTATCCCAAAACCACAGCGTTCCACTCTTCCAGGAAATTAGTAGATCTTTCACCAGGAAGGAAGCGGTTATCAGCCGCACTCTATTGTGCATCCAGCCTGTTTGCCAGAGCTGCCGCATCCCGGCATCAACAATAGGGTAACCGGTGAGGCCATGCTGCCAGGCTTTGAGCATCGCCCGATCTTTAATATAAGGAAAAGATTCATACAATGGTCTCAGCGGCGCATTCTGAGTATGCGGAAAATGATAGAGCAGGTAGCTCGAAAACTCTCTCCAGCCCAGCTGCCGTAGATATCCCCAGGCCGACTTTTGCTCATCCAGCGATGGCAGTTCGTCAATTATTTGCAGCACCTCACGGAAAATCTGCCTCGGGCCGATTTCGCCAAAGTGAAGATGCGGCGACATCCTGGATACGCCAGCCAGATCGGGTCGGTCTCTCTCTTCGGTATAACTCTGTATCGATTCTTTTAGAAATTGCTGCAGCTGTTCTCTGGCGCCGCTCTCTCCAGGCTGCCAGACTTCACTTAAACCATTCGTCCAGTTATGTGTCGGAAGCAGGTTCAAATCTTCGACCGCTTTCGATGTCGGTTTGTATGGAGACGCCGGAAACACTTTCCATGTTTCATCGGGAGGCTCTTTCTCTAAAAACTGTACGCACGCTTTCCAAAACGGAGTAAATACTTGAAATGGATTGCCTTCGGAATTCTTAATTTTATCCATTTCGAAAAGCGTCTGACCATCGAATAGTTGCGTTTCGATTGCCGCTGCATGCATCTCAACTTCGACGTCTGAATCAAGCTGACGAGCGCTGGGCTCACACCGTCGATTCCAATAGACAGCATCTGCACCGGTCTGTTTAATCAGATCCTTTAACTGCGACTGAGTATTGCCAACAAGTAGGATTAGATCAGAACTCATTTCTTGAAGTGATTTTTTCAGGCTCCTGAGGGATTGATGCAGCCACCATCGGGAGGCTGCCCCAGGCGGCCAATTGCCTTCCTCTTCCGGCGACCATATATAGACTGGGATTACTGGCCTGCCTCTGGAAATAGCAGCCGAAAGCGCTGGATTACCATGCAAACGCAGATCCTGCCGGAACCACAAAATAGTAGGACTATTGCTCATAAAAGATGGCTTCCTTCCACTATGAACTCTTAGAGAGCGCCGCGAGCATCTCTAGTTCCATTCGCATCAGGGTTAGATTGGTAATGCTGTGCGCACCTATGGCGTTGAGCGTGAGATGGTAAGCTGCAGCTCCGCTGCCTCCCGCCAGAATAGCTATATCTGATCCAAGATATTCACGAAGCCTCGTTAGTTCGCTGGCAATATCCACATTATCCGGCAGGTAGCTGATGCTGATAGCTACCGCCCGTGCATTGGCCTGCCTTGCCGCAACTGCTATTTCGTTCGCTGGCATGTTTGGCCCTAGATAGAGCACTTTCCAGCCTTCCGAAGCGGCAGTAATCGCAGCGGCAAGCGCACCAAATTCATGCATCTGCCCGGCAGGTGTAGTTATGACCACGAGTGAAGCCGCCTCTGAAGGCTGAAATAATTCCAGTACTTTACCGAGGAAAGTTCGGATTACCGACGAGGCCATGTGCTCATGCGATACCTTGATCTCGTTTACCCTCCACCTTTCGCCTACGCTTTCCAGAAGCGGCTGCAGCATATGATCCAGCATCACCGCTATCCCGAGCATAATTGAAGCTCTATTCAGAATCTGTTCTAGTTCCCGAGAATCCAAATTTTCAATGGCGCACATACTCTTCTGCATAAAACCATTTAGACTGACACTATGAAGATATTCCGATCGGGCAGTGTTAGTAGAGTTGTTTCCGGAAGAACTGTCCATCTGAAGTCTATTCTTCAAATCGGGCAGAGAAAGCCCGGCAATTTGCCCGATACTATGGCCGGCCTGTACTCCTAAATTTAGCAGTATTAACTTCTCGATGTCGGCATCAGAATACAATCGGCGGTTCGTGGAGGTGCGTTCGGGTGAAAGTGCGGAGTATCGTCGCTCCCAGGCGCGGATTGTGAATTGAGAAATGCCAGTTTGTTTTGAAACGAAATTTATAGTATGCATCAGTTTGAGTGAACCGCCGGATGTTTTTGTCTATTATATGTATAGATAATAAGCATTTATATAGAACTTGTTCACAGTTATTATAACATAAATTTAGACAAAAACGTTCCCAATAAATAGGCGGTCGAAAATAATTGTTAACATTATAAGATTAAAGAGAGAATATTCTCGTTTAATAAATATATTTTTTACATTAAAATAGCTCCGGAATATCTTGCAATAATCGATACAATGTATATACAAATTATTACATTACAGCGACCATATCCATTTGAACCAAGAGATGAGGTTAAGCATAGTGGGAATTTGCCAGGAAGAAAATCTACAGGGGAAATGAGGAGTTGAGGAGAGCAATCAAAAAAAGCCCGCACACACAGCATCTTCCGCTGGTGACGGGCTTTTTAACTGGCTTTAAGAAATGTTGATTAGGATGTCGAGCAGATCGGAAGTTATCTCGAACCCAAAAACACTAAAATCGAAATGAGGAAGAATGCAGCCGCAATACGCTTGGTAGCCTGGTTCAGCTGCTCTTCACGGCCTGCTTTGCCTTTGAAAGAAGAAGTGGCTACGGTGCCAATCTGGCCGGTGAGTCCATCGTTCTTACTTTCCTGCATTGTTACCGCGGTAATTAGTGCAATTCCACTCACGAACTGCAAGAAAACCAAAAGCGAGTGTATTATAACCATCCTGTAAAGATATCCTTTTTAATTAACATTTCCACGTTTTTCACGTTCCGCGCGCATCTCGTTCTCTACGCGGACTCGTACTTCTCGCTCCAGCTCTTCTTCCGCTTTAGCGCGTGCCTCTTTATCCTTGCGAAGCTCATCATCGTCGGTTTCTGTCATTCCCTTTTTAAACTCTTTCACGCCGCTGCCAAGCCCTTTCATCATTTCCGGAATCTTAGTTCCTCCGAAAAGAAGAAGTATGACAGCAACAATCACTACCAGCGCCATCGGATTGTTTATAAATGCTAACGTCATCATCAAAAATCACTCTCCTTAAATGCTGCAAAACCTATCAAACCGGTCGATGCGCTGATGACCCCTGTTCATTTTTTTCCGCAGGCTTTTCAGCTTTCACCGGCGGAGCCACGCCATATTCAGAGGTAAAATCAGAGAAAGCAGGCGCTGCAAAATCAGAATGCGGAGCCGCTGTCGCTTCGATTGCCGGTGCAGCTTTCGATTCAATCATTTCAGGCTTATAGATATCTTCTTCCGGCACGGTATAATCGACTGGAACGTTGTACGAGTTCCCATAACTGTCATACCGGGGCGGTTCGTAAGGGGTGTCATGCCGATCGTCCAGGCTAAAAGAGTTAGATATCTCCTGAGTAGTCTTTTTTAGATCTCTCAGAGCCTTTCCCAGCTGTTTGCCCATTTCCGGCAGCTTCTCCGGTCCAAAAAGCAGAAGCATAAGCCCCAGCACTACCATTATCGCAATCGGGTTATCAATAAAAGCGAGCATACTGCACGCACCTCACACCATTCAATATAGCACTCTTAATTCTGCCGCTATCAGCGGGGATAACGGCAATTGCTGCGAGCTTCCTTTTCAAACAACTGCGGAAGTTACAATTGACTGAGCGGCTCTTCCAACAATCGACTCTCGGCTGCAAAACCCAGCCCCAATTACTTCTGCATTTGCCGCTCCGGCACCTAATCCCATAGCCAGAGCAGCCGCAGGATTTCCAAAGCTATCTGAGCTGCTCCACGACCATAAAAAACCTGCCAGAAAAGCATCTCCAGAAGCCACCGCACTTACAAATTTAACTGGAGGAGACTTACCGCGCCATTCCAAACTGCCCTGTCTGACCAAAGCTCCGTCAGCGCCGAACGTCGCCACTATCAGTTGATCTGTATCTAGATTCAGATGGTCCAGCAGCCGACTGGCGCTGTCCATGTCTGTAATTTGCTTCCCCAGCAGGGTTTCCAGCTCAAATCGATTTGGTTTCAGCATCCAGGGTTTTGCCGAAGCGCCGATTTTCAGCGGCTCGCCGCTGGCATCCAGAACACATCGAACAGAATAATCCCTGCAGATTTCAATCAACTTTGCATAAAGATCAACCGGGCATCCCGGCGGAAGGCTGCCACTCAATACGACAAATTCAAACAGATCTTGTCTCAGCAGACTTCGAAACTTTTTAAGCAGTTGTTCTACCGAGGCTGAATCTATTAAAGGCCCTGCTTCATTTATCTCTGTTTGAGTGCCTGTATTTGGATCGATAATTGCGGTGCACACTCTGGATTCTAAGCAGAGCTTTTCCTCCAAAAAAACAAACTCATTGCGAATGTTTTCTGTCTGCAGTGCACGTGCTATAATCTGTCCATTTATACCAGTCAGAAAACCAGCGGTACAGGCTTTTCCACCCAGTGTCTGGTAAACACGTGCGACATTTACGCCTTTACCGCCAGCTACAGTAGTTGAAACTTCAGGCCGATTGACTCTGTCAAGGCTAAAACCAGCAATCAAATATGTTTTATCCACACACGCATTCGCTGTTACGGTTAAAATCAAATCGAACTCCCGCTCACGGTTCCGTAAACAACTTCATGCAATAGCGGCTGCAGACCAACACAAGACGACCATCAACTATTTGAAAATTCTTTATTATTGCGATGTCGAATAACGAAATCTCAGGACTTCGCCGGTAATTTTCACTACGTTTTGAGCAGGAAGGAAAGTTTCCACACGAATCCACTTGACAAATTGTACCACAGACCGTATAATTTGGCAACAGAAACGCGTGTAAAATCAGTGAACGCGTATGCTGTTGAATGTGCCCAGGTGGTGAAATGGCAAACACGCAGGCTTCAGGTGCCTGTGCTCGCAAGGGCTTGGAGGTTCAACTCCTCTCCTGGGCATTCTCCAAAATTATCTTGAAGGAAACACTTCCTGTGCGTTTCCTCGCATCAATCTCTCGATTAAAACCTCTGTTTCCTCCAATGCAATCCATCCATCTGCCACGAGCTCTGAGAGAGCTTGAGTGAGCCCTAATCTCGCAATCCTGCTATGGCCGTAAATAGTTTCGACGGAAATATAATCGCCCCCAAATGTGAACAGTTTATTCGCCGGGACTGCAAGCAAAAACTCCTTGACAAACCGAACAGTCGCCATCGGGTTGATAATCCAGGCCCAGCAAAGATCGATAGTTACGTTGTGATAGTGTTTTGCAAGTGCAATTGCTTCCTCTTGATAGGGATAACCAATATGCATCAGCACGAATGTTGTATCCGGGAAATCCTTGAGCAGCGGGCAGAGGTCTCCAGCATTCCGGCGCACGCGATCAAGCGGCATATAGCTGCGGCCAGCGAAGTATCCTGTATGCAGTTTCACAGGCAGACCCTGCTCGGTCGCTCTCTCCAGGCAGTATCGAAAAAGATAGTCCTGAAGAAGTTTCTCCTCGTCCGGTGAAATAGGTTTATCGGTTGCTTTTAGAGCAAAAAGCGGTGCCGCGGTCTCTTTCGGAACGGCTGTATAGTTTAGCCGGCGGGAGTAGGCGCTCTGGTTCTTAGCGGCGACTGCCTGCGGTCCATAGGTTTTGAAAATCCAGTCGATAATCTCCAGCCAGCCATCAAGTTCTGTGGCAGTGCGGCCGAATTCACGCTCTACCGCGGAAATATTCAGGTCGGAACTAAGCGCTGGAAAGCCTATATCCTGCTGCAGGAGTTCCGGCTGCTCTGTCTTCTTAAAGATGCACTCCAGGGAATTGACGTGGCATTTTTCGATGCGGCTATTTTCCTGAAGTATTTCCCTGTAGAATCCTGGATGGATCCTTTAATGATATTTCTCTGCAAGGCGCGGAGCGCTCTCAGCTGTCAGATCGGTTTCCTGATAAAGACCCTTCAGTGTATGGCGTGCAGACTGGCCATAGCCGGTGTGCCTGGCTCTTTCCCACCAGGGCGAAATCAGTCGAAACTTCTCATCGGTCGATGTGTCCGATGCAAAGAACCTGTCCAGGCTCGCCTTGTCCATGCCCGAGCTTGCCAGATCATCGCCAAAGTAGTGAGCAAATAGAAATGCCCAGTCATCGCAGGGAATAAATCTATTCCCACCACTTTTCAGTCCGACTATTCGATCACTCTCTTCAATGAGATGCTCATGGGTATCGATGAAAATCTTCTCTTCTACCCAATCACGAATCTGAGTCGCGGGCAGCATATTGGCCGTATCCTCTCTATAATGAATAGTGAATGTGGAAGATTAAGGAGCTTTCCAGGAGTATATTTTAGGAAGATCCCGGAACTCTAATTTATGGAAATCATAGTCCGGCTTTTTGTTCGAAAACTGATAATCTGCAAAATCCAGCAGAGTCCGCCAGTCATCCAAGCCCTGTTCATGGCCGCCTTCGCGATAATGTATGCCAATTTTATCACTGGCCCCTAGAAAGTTGAATACCTCTTTAGCAGCGAGATATGTCTGCTGGGTTCCTTTCGGATTAGCCCATAAATCGCCAAGAGCCTCTGTGGATAGTAATGCTCGCGGCGCTACCAGCGCTTTGAGAGTGTGCTGGTCGAAAGGCAGACGGTCGATGTTTCCAATAAAATCGTGGAACCTTGGATGAAACCAGTATCCCAGATTTTTCAGAATGATAGCGATATCTTCACTCTTTTCTGCCTGAAATTTATAGCACCCTGCACCGCCGCATCCGGAGTTATTAGGAGCAGTTAGGGCAACTCTTTCATCAGAGGCACCTGCCAGAAGTGCGGTCTTGCCGCCTCGTGAATGGCCGGTCACTATAATTTTAGCCTTATCAATCTGGTCCAGCGTGCAGAGATAATCTATCACGCGATGATAGCCCCAGGCCCAGGCTGCTAGTCTCCCACTCTCAAATTCTGGATAGGCTGCGTAGACGCCGCCTCTCACCGCGCTATCCGGAGCAATTTCCTCCCGGCTGAATTCCGCCAATGCATATCCTCTGCGAACGACCTCCGCCACAATATCGGGCTTGATTCGACCCCATCCGATATCCCCTGTAACAATTACTGGGAATGGCCCATCTCCCGAAGGTGTCGTTAGGAAAAAGCGCGTCTGGATATTTTCCCCTTGACCAATTTTTAACAAGTATTCTTTCTCAACGGCTGGAGGGCTATCCAGAAGCCGTTCCGATTTTGGGTAGGCTTTGACCTGGTGAACAACTGGAGGAAACTCGCCATATTCATAGTGCAGAATTTGAGATAATAGAGCCCGCCGATGCTTTTGCCACTCCGATTTTGAACGAACACGCTTGCCGGTGGGAAGAAGAAACGGATCGGGCAGCTCTGTAATTACAGGCAGATTTGCAGCATTGGGAAAAGATGGAGGAGAAATGACAGCAGTTATTCCTAACGCAAACAGTGAAATCCCAATTATAGACATATTTATTCCTCCTCTTTTTGGTGCTGCGTCCGAAAAAGTTACTTTCGGCTGCGGCGAAATTTCAGGCGATCCTTGAGAGAATCCCAGACGTTGAACACGATGGGGCAGACTGCAGTACTCTCGATCATCATAAAAGTGCGCTGCCTAAAACCACCTTTACGCAGGAAAGGATACTCCCTGCAAGAGTCTGGGCGATCGTCGTATACGGTGCACAGATTATTCGAATCTAGAAATGGGCACGGCATAGTCGAAAAATACTTGGTTCCTTCCGAATCGGATAGAATATATTTTTTCGCGAACTCTGCCAATGATATTTTCAATCGAGCCGCCAGCCGCTTCGCATCTGCGTTTGATACCTCAATTTGAAGAGTTTTACAGCAGTTCGCACACGATTTGCAGTCTATCTGCTCCCATACCTCATCCGTGACATGAGCGACGATGGAATCCAGATCCTTATTCGATAAGTCGATGCCGACTTTAATAAAGGTTCTGAACCGCATATCTTCCGCTTCATTGTGCCGGGAGTATCTTTCAATGAGCGGAATTTCTCGAATAATCTGTGATTTCATCAGTACGCTGGAGCCTTCCTCTAGAATACAAATTATACCACTTTGAGATTATTCCTAGCCGAACAGCTTTCGTATCCTGCGGAATTATGAATGCGGGAAGAAGTTTGAAAAAAAAGGTTAAAGATGATATCCGCCGATCAACCAATAATTAAAAGAGCACAACCAATTTGTGCTATAATACGCGTGTCGATTCCAGCACATCTACCTGTGCATTGAAATGGAATCCAGGGAGAGCCTTTGTGAAAAGCGTTCGAAATATATTTGCGCTTTACGCTGCGTTTTATCGCTTTTTCATTCGAGCATTCATCCTCGTTTTATGTATAATGAACTTTGCGATGCTCACATTGTCAATTGTGCAGGCATCCGTTCCCTCCGGCAAACAAGAACAAAATTCAAATGAACTATTACAGCCTAATCCACTCATCCGGATTGGCTTAACTCGATTCCTGTCCTGTCCTTCTGTGGTGCTGCGTGCACTGCCTGGCGCCCGGCTTTTTGCCCCTAATGGCGAAGAAAAAGCTTCGGGCATCGGCCCCTGGACGATATCAGCCACTCCAGCAGGATCCTCGCTCTATGATAGTCGGGGAATTGAGATCGCCACCATTGCAGCAGGAGAACGATGGCGTTTTCAGGCTGAAAATCCAGACACGCTGCTTGGAATATCGCTTTCGGGCGGTAGTGTGCATCACTATCGCGGAGCGCTCGAAATATGCAGCAAGGCCCTGCAGCTTTGCGTTATAAACGAAATCACGCTGGAGAGCTATTTGCGCGGGGTGGTGCCTGCTGAGATGGGAGGCAGTTCGCCTATCGAAGCGCTTAAAGCACAGGCGGTGGCTTCTCGTACTTATGCGATGTATTCGCTTGCTCAGAACGCACATTCTATTCCGCAGGTTCCCAGCAGAAAAATCAGGCATGCTGCATTCGTCGATACCAGGCCGCCCTTAGATTACGACCTGAGAGACGATACGCAGGCTCAGGTTTATGACGGAGCCGATAGGAACAGTAAATCCTCCGATATTGCCATTCAGCAGACCGCAGGTTGGATTCTTACTCAGGGAGGCAAGCCAATACCCGCCTTCTTCAGCAGCAGCTGCGGAGGCGTAACCTGTCCGGGTTCGTCTGCAGATTCCTGCCCGCATTCGGTAGATGATTCGGAAGCGCACGGTGGAAGCAGTTCGCATGTTCCGGATTGGACACTCACTTACACACCGGAAAAATTAGCCGCCGCCTTTGCCAAAAATACAACATTCCGTGGACATGCTAGAGTTAGTTCTTTCACTGTTATCGAAAAAGATATTTCCGGCAGAGTTAAACGCATTAATATTCAGTGGGACAGCGCTCGAATGCCGGGCGAAGCTATCGCTCCCCCTCGCCAGGAAACGCTGAATCCTGAATTTTCGCTGCCTGACGATGCCCCTGGTACGGATACGCCTTCACCGAATAAAAACACTCCTCCAGATACCCTGCCGAATCAAAAATCTGCCTCTCAGACTGAAATTTCGGGGAACACGCTGCGGGCTCTGCTCGGAAATGACACACTTAGAAGCACCCTGTTCGAGGTAAGAAGAGGATTATCCGGCGAGTTTATTATTGAGGGACGCGGGTGGGGACATGGTAAGGGGCTTTGCCAGGTGGGAGCGATGTCGCTTGCTTCCCTCCCCGGCCTTAAAGACTATCGAACCATCCTTATGCACTATTACGAAGGGGCAGATCTTACGCATATCGTGTATAGCGATGAAGATTCTATTCTGGACAAAGTATCCCGCTCCGATCCAAATTCTCGTGAGGTCGCTCCGTAGATGTCCGTTGTTCACCAGTGTACTGAATTAGTTCAAGATGCGATTCGCCGTCGTGGCAGCACGGTGGTTCGGGTACACGGCAGAAGCATGTATCCGATTCTTCGGCACGGTATGTTGGTGGAAGTTCAGCCGGTTGCTTATGATGAATTGGCTATTGGAGATCTGGTTGTATTCACGAACGGCCAGGGAATCGTTTGCCATCGATTGATTCGAAAATCTCCCCGCGTTTTTTGTCTGAAAGGCGATACCAATCTATTTTCTGATCCTCCCGTAATCTGGTCGCAGGTTTTAGGTAAGGTCACGAGTATTATCGATGATGACCTTCGAATTCGTCAGGTGGATACTCCTCACTATCGAAGGCGAGCCAGTTTTCTTGCCTGGTGTTCTTATCCCTACGCTCTTTACTATAATCTGCTGCATGCGTGCGGCAGATGCAGCTGGTGGTCTCGTGGATTTGATATTCCAAAGTAGAATAATCGTCCACAGAGATGCATTTATTTTTCACCTATTCGTGTAAAATGCGCAATTTGCGAATGATTTTCAATCTTACTCAGGAGCTGACTGCTTGGAAAAACGACGATTTGGCAAGACAGAGATGAATTTAACTGTACTCAGCTTGGGTGCGATGCGCATCACCGCAGAAGGCGACGAAACTCCAGACCAAACTCAGCAACGAGCTTTTGCCACTCTCCGACGCGGGCTGGATGAGGGAATAAACCATATTGAAACAGCAAGAGGCTATGGAAAAAGTGAAGAGCTGATAGGCGCTGCCCTGAAGCAGGGGGTCATCTGCCGTGAAGAGTTTTATCTCACTACGAAACTTGGGCCGAATGAGAGCAAAGACGAGTATCGCAAAGCCCTGGATGACAGTATGGCGCGGATGGGGGTGCAGTATGTGGATAATCTCGATATGCATGGTATCAATACTGAAGAACTGATTACAACCGCGACGCGGAAAGGGGGCTGCCTCGATGCGGCGCGAGATGCGATGACGGAGGGGTTAGTCGGTCATCTTGGGTTCTCAACACACGCTCCTTTGGAAATTATTGAGGCGACTATCAATACCGGTGAATTTTCATCGGTTAACCTGCACTACTACTATATCAATCAGCGCAATAAACCTGCAGTCGATCTGGCTGTATCGAAAGATATGGGAGTTTTTATTATCTCGCCGACGGATAAAGGCGGCCAGCTTTTCAACTCACCGGAACGATTATCCGAACTATGCAAACCTCTTTCTGCAATTCAGATGAACCAGCGCTGGCTTCTTTCACAGCCGAATGTGCACACGCTCTCTCTGGGATGCGCGAAGCCGGAAGAGTTCGATGCGCATCTGGATATTGCAAATCAGAACAACGGCCCGCTTACCCCCACGGAACTGGAGATGTTTGCGCGCCTTGACCGCGCAATGGGTACTCTCGGGGATTCCTTTTGCAACTTCTGCCATGCTTGCCTGCCTTGCCCGGAGGATGTGCATATCCCGGAGATACTTCGGCTGCGCAACATCACGAAAGCTCTGGATATGCAGGATTTTGGGAAGTATCGGTACAAGATGTTCGTTCAAAAAGATGAAGCGACGGGTAAGCCTGCGGGAGGATCCGGGCACTGGTTTCCGGGGCATTCAGCGAGCTTCTGCACCGACTGCGGCGACTGTCTTCCAAGATGTCCCATGAACTTACCCATTCCACAACTGCTCCGAGAAACGCATGAACTCATCTCAGGCGAGGTTGGTAAAAGACTCTGGACGGAATAGGGGCGCGTGTTCACCTGGGTGTAATGCTCTAATTTAACGGAGGTGGATGATGCACCAGAATCGCGCCTGGCTGATGAAATTTCTACTAGCTATTCTGCGCATACCATGCGAAGTAGAACATGGCACTCTGATTTTAAATCCCAAAAATATTTCCAGTGCGAAAATGTTACGTGACTGGCTGAGCGCGCCGCAGAAATTCACTGGAATTCATGGCATGGTGATAGTATCTGGCGTGGTTGGGCTGAAGTTTATTTTTGAGGCGCCATCCAGTGGAGTTCATCGCGATTTCTCGTGGACAATATACGGATGCATCGGAGCACTTTTTATAAGTGGAGGGCTTTCGCTAATTTGGCTGCGGCAGTCGATCAAATCGATGATCTCCTCTGATGATCTCGCTTCTGAGAAATTCGAATCAAAAGAAGCGATTCAGAGCGCGATCATTCGGCCGGATATCAAACCGGCGTTTATTCTGGATGGCGTTTCCTACTATAACCGCTCCGATATCCAATCGTCTTCGCTTCTTCGTGCATCATCCGCCAGTGAACAGCCGAATCACCAGCTTCTACATCCGACTCAAAAACCTTCTGTAATTGAGCCACACCATTTGCTCCGACATTCCGAGCGTGATGAAGTTCGAACCAAACCTCACATTGCAACTAATGAAAACGAAATCCCTTATGAACAGAAATCGGTCTGATTAAAAAAAGATATCTCAAGTATGCACCCCGTCCCGCTTCTCTGTATCTTTCCTTCCGTTGCTCGTTCCTCACTATCGAGAATGGCGCCAAAATGCATGCAGCCACTCTGAATTGAGCAAGGCAGCATATGCGCTCCTCTATACTTCAGGGTGGAGAAAGAATCAGGCACCATGTTGGGAATGAGTGTACACTGCCTATCCTGTCACGTACAGCCATTTTCCCGATTCTTTATCCGTGATGGTAAAAACTAATGCTCCTTTTTCAAGTTTGCAAGGTACTTTACCGCCTCTGCTGCCGGGTTTTACTCCCTCGGTGAAGATGCTCGGTACAGCAGGAAGATTGAATGCGGGGATGCGAAGGTTTCCTTTGCCGTAGACCATAATCTGGAGAACTGCGCCGCCTGCAACCCGGCGATTCTTAGCAACCGGAGCCCACGCCAGTTCGGGAATATCGGCATCGGCAAAAATGGTCTCTTTACCATCGATAATAATTTTTCTGCAGCTGTTGCCTGCAAATGCCGAAAGATTGCCATGCGCATCCGCGACGAAAGTTACTGCCTGCTGTCCAGAGTAAGTAACGCTATGTCCGTTCACTTTGAAATCTTTGAGATCGATTGCTTCGGTCGGCGGTGGGACTCGCTTCAGATACTCCGCATCCTTCTTTTCGTCCCTTGAGAAACCCGCTTCCCAGTCTTCCTCTGTCTCGCGGAAGTGGCGGCTGATGGCGACTGCACCATTCGGGAAACGACAGGTGAGGTAGTCTGTGGTTCGGGAGAGATATTCTGTGTTGTCGTCCATTGGCTCGAGATGGGTGGCTGGAGGATAGGCTCCCAGGCGATTGAGTATCTCGAACCACCATCGGCTCTCATATCCCAGACTTTTCGATTGATCATCCCTCGGCCTAAAACCGAGGAAAGTCAGGCTGCCGCCACTCAGTAAAAATCTGTAGGAGCCAACGGTTTGTCCTTTTACGATCGCCGCAGGTTCCGTTCCCGGCAGTAAGGCGATTGGGTAGATATGATCGACAACGAAGTCGGTGAGAATGGTCTGCGGGGCGAGGCCGTTCAATGCGCCAGTAAACTCCACATTGCGCCCGGGCGCCATCATTCCCTCGTTCACTGAGGGAGTGTACTCTATTCCGAAAAGCTTTTTCCAGGCTTCCAGAATTGGCTGACCTTCATTTGACAAAACCGGCGGCGGTCCGCTCCATATCACGCGTCCGCCCTGTTCGGCGAGCTGCTGCATTATCGTGATGAGCTTTTGAGATGGAAACGGTTCGAATGTGGCTACGAGTGTTGTGAACCGTCTCCCACCTAACTGGACTGCGCCATTTTTGACCTCTCCGCGTTCGAGCAGCTTGGCCTGAGTTATACTGTTGGCGTAGCCGTATTGAGTCATCCAGCTTCCGAACCGCTCTTCTACACCAACTAAGTCCATCGGATACAGCATGAGCACGCTCACGTCGCGGTGCTCCATGTTCTGAACCATGCCATACAGCGGTGAACCGGCAGCGCCGTAGGTGTTGACGAGGGAACTACGCCGCCGTGAAAGCTCGTTCGGCATACCCCAGTGTGCGCCATAGGAGTAGGGAATATCGTTGAGGATGCCGGTAGAGCAGGCCATAGCTAGTCCGGTATAGTTCCGATCCAGATAGCCGATCTCGCAGTTATCGTTTCCATTGCCGGTGAGAAAATCGCCCCACTTAAAGTAGTCATAACACGCCGCTGATGCCTGATGTACCGTGTTTGACCAGACGAAGTTGGAGGTGTACTCATAACCGTTTCGGAACATGTTTTCTGGCCCGGTATCCCATTTGTCCACGGTAGGGCTTTCCGCCCAGGTGGCATGCGCCCTCGCTTCCAGTTTATGGCCCATCCGCTGCTCGGCATGATGTTTCGCTGCTGTGAATAAGTCTACGACGCCATCCTGAAGAAGATGATAGTATCGAGCGCGGAACAACGCCGTCCGCCGAATATCCTCCGGACTGCTGCCGAAAACATCCATACTGCCAGATTTTGCGTTTAAGTCCGTCGCAGTATCCTCCTGCCCATAGCAGAAATAGACCATATATTTTGCGAAGTCGGCATACTCTGAGCCATATTTCTCGGCAAACTTTTGTGCAAGCCCCGGGCTGACATAGCGCAGAGCAAATTCGCCGTTGTCGTGATGCCCGAAGTAGTTCCAATCCTGCTGGATATGCATCTCATCAGAATAGAGTCCATTGAGTTTTACACCGGCATCCGCATACTTATCCACGAGAGTATTTAAAAATGGCAGCGCCTTATCGCTGAAGTAGTCCATCTCTGGAGTTTTGTACTGCTGCACCACCAGAACACGGCTTAGGTCACCGATATCCGCACGGCCCTCACCATATATTCTGATTCGCTGAACGCTGCCATCTTCAGGAATGCGAGTCTGGCGTTCCACTTTTGCTATATTCGTGATCTCGACAATCGACTTAGGCTCGACCACGCGGTAGTGTGACCCGGAAACGTGAGTCTCATGGAAGGCAAATACCCTTACTCCAGAATCGGGCAGTTCAATAATTCCCTTATTGTTCGCCCAGCGCTTCTGCTGCCATAGCTCCACGCTGAACTTCCCAGTTTTAGGATCGCGGATACCTTTTCGGTAGTGCAGCCAAAGCCCGGATTCGCCGGTCTGCTTCTCGTAGGCAGTACCAATTTCAAGAGGGCTGAGCAGGCTCAGCTCCAGTCCGAGGCCGTACCCCTGCGCGAACTTGCTTATAGCTGCGATTCGCGTGACGTACTCGTCCATATCGGGAGTAATTTTGCGCGGACCTTCCTGTCCAGGTCGATATTGGCTGAAAAAGTGGTCGAATGCTATCATAAGCGTTCGGTTTCCCGCCGCTTTCGCTCTCTCGCATACCTGGCGCAGACTGCCTTCCTCTTTTTGGAATCCCAGCGATAGATTGAGAACTTTATCAGGGTCAGCAAGCGCTTCCAGCTCTTTGTCGCTGACTAAAATAATTCCCGACTTTCCAAGCTGAAAACTCCACGGCCCCGGATAGCTCACCAGTTCACCGGTATAAAGATTTTCAGGGACTTGCGGCATCGGTTTTATCTCCTGATTTGTACTTCCCATCGCTGGCAGCAGACCGAAAAACAGCGCAAATTGTGCGCTTATTTTTTTAATTCGCATTATTAAGTAATTATCCCCTCACTTCCAGTCTGTCTTCCTGATTTCATCGTTCCTCACAAAGTCAGTGGAGCAAAAAACATTTCTTGAATTCCCGAAAATCCGTACCGACACTCCCGACCTTTCCCTTGATTACTCGATATTCGGAGGGAGAGAGCAGGAGGAAATGCATTGCCTTTGCACCTCCGTAGCAATCGAGAACAGTTGCGCTCCCTCCTCCCAAACAAGGATCAAGCGGTGCATAGAGCGCTTCCAGAGCTGACTGCAGAGTTCACAACTTTCCTGATAAGGTCGGCCATTCTGAAGGGCCAAATCCGATATTTCCTTTTATGCTCAGCTTCAATTCATTGCCGAAAAATTGAAAAGTGAAGACGGGAGTAAAGGGAGTTTCGTACAGGCAGAGTTTAATGGTGAATGTGTTTTCTGAGGTCCAGGAGCCATAGGCTGCAGACTTCCAATCGAGCTTCGATGGAGAAGGTCTTAATACGGCATTCATAAGAAATGTTGTTGAGCTGGATGCCCGCTTTCCTATCCCGCACACGAAGGAGTGGCTGCCGATGTCATTTACAAATGTGATAGTGATGTCTTCACCAAACTGAGACAGAGCAACAGATTTAAAATGCATCTCATTTTCTGCGAAATGATAAGTTTTTTCGGTTAACTCTGAAAAGGCTGCCAAATCGGATTTGCCGTTAGGTACAGGTATCAGCAGGGAAGTCAGCTTCTCATTCAATTGCGCATTTGCTGCAGAATCAGCCGGCAGCGATTCGGACTGAAATGCCGGTATTAGATATTCCCATATCGTATTGAGTGGAGCCTGCATGTCGCCAAGACCGCTGGTGACAGCAATAACTACTTCCTCATCTGGCAGCACGATACAGTACTGCCCGAAGGCGCCATCACCGCGAAACGCATTATGGCGGCTGCGCCAGAACTGGTATCCATAGCCCTGCTGCCAGTCACTGTCAGGATCAGAGCCGTTCTCAACCTGTTTGGATGTAGCTTCAGATACCCATTCTTCGGAAAGAATACGTTTTCCGTTCCAGACGCCTTTCTGAAGATAGAGCTGGCCGAAGGCAGCGATATCCTCTGTGCGTATATTCAGGCCCCAGCCGCCCGTCACAATCCCACGCGGGCATGTCTCCCAGACTGCTTCCATGATTCCAAGCGGATCCAGCAGACGTGGATGAAGGTATGCTAGCAGTCCCATTCCTGTTACTTTTTCAACGATAGCCGCCACCATATACGTGGCTGCGCTATTGTAGACGAAGTGCGTGCCAGGCACATGATCGACTGGCAGCGACAGGAATCCTCGTGCCCAATTTCCATCCGGACTCCCGCAGGAATTCCCGGTAGCGTCCTGATCGTGACCAGTAGACATGGAAAGTAAGTGACGCAGCTGCATAGCCGCCAGATTTGTGCTCACCTCAACAGGTTTCTCATCCGGAAAGTATTTCAATACCAGGTCATCCAGAGAGATAAGGCCCTCTTCGATTGCCAGCCCGGCAGCAGATGAGGTGAAGCTCTTGCTGAGTGAGTAGAGCATGTGTGGAATTTCCGGACTGTATGGCTGCCACCATCCTTCCGCCACGATACTGCCTTTTCTGAGGAGCATGAAGCTATGCAGTTCCTGGCCGGCCTGCTCTGCTGCAACTATATAGGAAAGAATAGCGTTAGAAGATATACCCATGCTTTCTGGGGAGGATCGAAGAAGTCGTTTTGATGATGTCATAGAATGTCTCGCGATATGATTTAAACTGATCAAAATAGATCAGAATGATGCTAGTGAATTAACTTTTTGATCAGAAATCTCCTCCGTTTGGGAGGTATCATAATTTTAGCTGATCACAATTTATCAGAACCAAATTAGGAGGTAAGTGAATGTCGGATCAAAGTATTGCCAGCAGCTTTCCCCATATTCAGATCAAATCACGGAAGTGCCCGGGTTGCGGTTGTGACAACTCGCCGGATGCCGTATTCTGTGAACATCCTGAGTGTCATAAGGCGCTTGGAGATTTCAAGTATGTACAGGAAGAGATGCGTACGCGGACACAGTGGCATGAGACAATTGCAGAGAAAGCGACTGAATTTATTGGAAAGCCGCAATTTCTCATCGTTCACGCGGTTTGGTTTATTTCCTGGATACTGATAAACAGCGGCCTGATCGCCGTTGCCTGGAGTTTTGACAGATTTCCTTTTGCGCTTCTGGGAATTATTCTTACCGCAGAAGCGATTTTTATAGCCGGATTCGTGCTGATCAGCCAGAACAGGCAGAATGCCCACGCAGATAAACGTGCAGAACTCGATTACGAAGTGAATGTTCGTACTTATAGAGAAATTGAGCAGATCGATGCAAAGATGGAGCTGTTACTGGAGAAGATCCAACGGCTGGAGTCAGCGATTAGCGATACGCAGTCTTAGTGCTGCTTATACACACAACTCCTTCCTCCAAAAAGAAAAAGGATGAGTAAGGAAATCGTTACATTTCCGTACTCATCCTGCTTAAAATCTGGCAGAACTGAAATCAAATTGGTTGATATTCCACCTGACTCTCGTTAAATTTCCCCTTATCACATGGTGGAGGAGGGGATAGCGGCGATCGAAATCTAAGTGAACAGGCCTGCGACAACTTTACCCTTCACCAGCTCACGCGGCTGGTTGAGGTGGTTATAGATGATGGTCTCTGGCGAGATTCCCAGGGAGTGGTATATTGTGGCCAGAATGTCGGTGGGGTGGACAGGGTTCTCGGCAGGAGACGATGCAGTCGCATCAGATTTCCCGTAGAGTTTCCCGCGGCCAATTCCGCCGCCAGCGATGAGCGCGGTGTAGCAGTAGGGCCAATGATCGCGGCCATCGGGAGCATTGCCGTTACCAGAGGTGCTGACTCCAAGTCTTGGTGATCTGCCGAACTCGCCAATTGCTACCACCAGGGTGTCGTCCAGCATGCCTCGCTGGCTGAGGTCTTCCAGCAGAGCAGAGAGGGCGCTGTCCAGTTTCGGGCAGTGGAGGTTCTTCAATGGATCGAAGTTGGCCGCGTGTGTATCCCAGGCAGTAACTTTCGGGTCGCCATTCGCAACCGAGGGCCAGTTTACCTGAACAAAACGAGAGCCGGCCTCGATCAGTCTTCGTGCCATTAATGTAGACTGCCCAAACACGTGCCGACCGTATCGATCTCGAACCTTGTCCGGCTCCTGATGCAGATCCATCGCATTGCGAACGCGTCCGCTGAGGATCAGACCGAGAGCCTTGTCGTAATAAGCGTCGAGTGCGTAGCTGCTGACTGCTTTGTCGAGTTCCGGCATACCGGCATCTATCGTTTTACGGAGGCTGGCGCGGCGCTCCATACGGCCTCGGTTAACTTCAGCCCGAAGCGTGAAGTCGTCCAGCTTGATCTTATCCATCGCCATGGGATCGCTGTCCGCACCCGTCGGATAGAGATAGAATGGATCGTATGCCTTGCCAAGGAATCCTGCAGTTCCCGCTTTACCGATAACGTTGCTCTCCTGCAGTGGCCGCGGAAGCATCACGAAGGGCAGCATGGGAACATCGGGCGGTAAAAATTTAGAGATATGAGAACCCATATTCGGGTAGTCGGCTGGGGATGGAGGCTCCAGCTGTCCGGATGGAGAGACTTTATCAGCCTGTTCTCCGGTCAGCATCTGATAGATGGCTGCGGTGTGGTTGAAAAGGCCATTCGGCGTGTAAGATACCGATCTGATCAGAGTAGCTTTATCCATCTGCTGAGCGAGCTTGGGCATTACTTCAGAGAGCCATATACCTGGTACGTTCGTCTTTATTGGCTTGAAGTCGCCGCGAACATTATCGGGTGCATCCGGCTTGGGATCCCAAATATCGATGTGGCTGGGGCCGCCCTGAAGGTAGATCAGGATGACCGACTTAGCGCTTCCGAACCCGCCTTTGCCTTTTGCGGCGACGGTTTTTGGCTGAGTAGCAGCCATCGCTTCAAGCTGTAGAATCTGCGGCAGACTGATACCGAGCAGCCCCGCTCCGCCGATTCTTATCAGCTCGCGGCGGGTAACTCCATCACAGTCTCGCATATGATTTCCAGGAATGGATAACATGGCACTCTCCTCATGGCTACGCCAGCAGTCTATCTACTGTCTGTCCGTACACGTCTGTCAGGCGGAAGTCGCGCCCCTGATAACGGTAGGTAAGCTTTTTGTGATCGATCCCAAGGCAGCGCAAAATGGTTGCATTGAGATCATGAATGTGAACTGGATCTTTAGTGATATTATAACCGAAATCGTCGGTTTCGCCAACTATCTGGCCGCCTTTTATTCCGCCGCCGCCCAGCCATACGGTAAAACAGCGCCCATGATGATCACGGCCATAGTTATCCGCAGTCAAAGTGCCCTGGCTATAGACAGTACGGCCAAATTCTCCGCCCCAGACAACCAGCGTATCGTCCAGCAGGCCGCGCTGCTTCAGGTCGCGAATAAGCGCCGCTGAAGGCTGATCGACATCACTGCATTGGCCTCGAATCTGGGCAGGAAGGTTTCCGTGCTGATCCCATCCTCTATGGAATAGCTGGACAAATCTAACACCTCGCTCAACCAGCCTTCTGGCAAGCAGGCAGTTAGCGGCAAATGTCCCTGGCTTCTTGGCGTTTGGGCCGTAGTCCTCGAAAGTCTTTGGAGACTCCTTAGAAAGATCCATGAGATCGGGTACGGATGCCTGCATTCGGTACGCCATTTCGTACTGTGCGATACGGGTGTTGATTTCTGGATCACCAAATTCGTGCTCCGCCATGTGGTTGAGCTGCTGCATACCGTCAATCATGCCGCGTCGTGTATCTTTATCTATGCCGGGTGGATTGTTCAGGCTCAGTACAGGGTCACCTACAGACCGCAGCTTCACCCCCTGATGAATAGACGGAAGGAATCCCGTTCCCCACAGCCTGCCAAACAAAGGCTGGTCGTTGGGATTTCCGGTACCTTGAGAGATAAGAACAATGTAGGCAGGCAGATCCTGATTCTCACTGCCGAGGCCGTACGAGAGCCATGCACCCATACTCGGGCGGCCGGGCTGCTGGGAACCGGTCTGCAGAAAAGTGACTGCTGGATCGTGGTTGATCGCTTCCGTGTGCATGGAGCGAATAAACGATACGTCGTCCGCCACCGATCCGATATGCGGCAGCAGTTCACTGAGCCACATACCGCTCTTGCCATGCTGATTGAACTTGAAGATACTTGGCGCAACAGGAAAAGATTTCTGGCCGGAAGTCATTCCAGTAAGCCGCTGCCCCATGCGGATGGAATCAGGAAGTTCGATGGCTCGCTTTTCGTGAAGATCGGGCTTATAATCGAACAGGTCGAGATGCGAAGGAGCTCCGGACTGGAACAGATAGATGACTCGTTTTGCTTTTTGAGGAAACTGCGGTCCGGTAAGCTCCCCATTAAATCCTTTGGCGTGACCTGTCCCACCCGCAGCAAACGCATCCGGTGTCATCAGCGATGCCAGAGCCGCCGTACCGATGCCGGTCGCAGCCTTGCCGAACAGCTGCCGCCGAGTCATCATCAGTTCTAATTCACGTTGTGGTTCCATAAACTCTCTCTAATAGTTTCCAATACCATGGAAAGTTGATTTTCAATCTGATTATTCGTAAATCTCAATACTTTCAACTCACGAGTTTTTATGAGTGCATCGCGATGGCAATCATACTCTTTTTTGATCTTCGTGATATTTACCGTCTGCTTCTACGATCAACCCAGCATGGTGACAGTAAAAATCTGCGATGAAACCATAAAGAATCTGTTGTCTTCTAAAATGGAAACCTTCTATTTGATTTCTTCTTAATTCATTCCAGAGAATAGATTCAGCCAGCGTCATCTCTTGACGCATTTCCTTAGTCAGCTCTCGTTTGATTCTGTTCTTATGGGCTGTCACTATGCCGAACTTATCCTTTTTTTACCTAACCCCCTTGCCCCCCTTCCCTGATTCCCTCGTGCCTCGGAGGGAAGGGGGAACCCATAATTACAACTCTCTCCCTTCCACAACGCAAACTGCTTTATCGTCTGCTCGATGAGGTTGGGGAAAACATCAGCTTCTTGTAATCGATTCATCCAGGTTAAGTATGATGCTGGCTACCGATGTCCATGCGGCCAGTTCGGTTTCATCGAGCTTCTTATTTCGCGGAGCTTCTCCGACCGCCATCAGCTTCTCCGCCGCCGCTTTATCAAGGCGAAAATGCACCAGCTCCTTATCGAACATGCTCATCAAAACTTTCATCTCGGCGGGTTTTGGCGCACGAGCTAAAACAGTGCGGAATGTGTATCGAATCCGCTCTGCTGGCCAGAATCCACCATCCGTCATAATCCGCTCAGCGAATTTGCGTGCCGACTCGATGTAGACTGGGTCATTCATGAGTACAAGCGCCTGCAGCGGTGTGTTCGTGATTGAGCGGCGCACCATGCAGAACTCCCGTTCAGGCGCGTCGAATGTCTGCAGAGATGGCGGTGGGACGGTTCGTTTCCAGAAAGTGTACATACTCCTGCGATAGAGTTTGTCACCATGATCCTGGACATAACGCTGCGCGCTGAAATCGCTGTTGCCGCCGCTGATGGCCAGCTCCTCCCATATTCCAGGGGTTTGGTATGGCTTGACGGACGGCCCTCCGATATGATCTACCAGCAGTCCACCGGAAGCCAGGGCCTGGTCCCGAATGAACTCTGCGGGAAGCCGAACTCTTGGCGCATGCGCCAGCAGGCGGTTCTCCGGATCTTTCTCAAGCTCTTTCGGGTTTACATGGGACGACTGCCGATATACTGCCGACATCACGATGAGTTTCTGCATGCGCTTGATGTCCCAGCCAGTTCGCACAAACTCGTCAGCCAGCCAGTCGAGCAGTTCCGGATGCGATGGGCGATCTCCCTGAATACCAAAATTCTCGGAAGTTTTCACTATCCCCAACCCAAAATACATCTGCCAGTATCTGTTGACTGCGACGCGGGCAGTAAGTGGATGAGTCGGGCCGATGAGCCACTTCGCCAGCCCAAGCCGGTTATGAGGCAGATCGGCAGGAATTGGAGGAAGCGCCTGAGGCGTATCCGGAGTAACCACCTCACCCAGCTTATCATACTCGCCTCGCAGCAGAACATGCGTAGTTCTCGGTTTGGGCATCTCCTCCATCACCATGGTAGTGACTATCGATTTGTCGATATCATCCCGTTTTTTCTGGAGGTCGGCCACCTGTGCCGTGAGCGCACGGGAAGGCTCGTCCACATTCTCAATATAGTAGCGGCTGATAGTCGCATTCTGATCGGATGTTCGTTTGCTGGCATCAACGGATAACACAGGAAGCAGGCTGTCGACGCCGACCATTTTGGTGACTTCTGCAGGATCAAGCTCGCGACGATAGAGCCTCACATCGTCGATCATCCCTTTAAAAGAAGCCCCATGTTTCCTCTGTCCAATATGAAGTGGCGTGTCTGTCGCAATAGAACCTTTTAGGGTATCGTGGGTGATATCGAGATCTTTTTGCATTCCATTTATGAAAATCTTGACGCCGCTGCCCTTACCCGAACCATCGTAAGTAACAAAAATATGCGACCATTTCTTCATCGGAACGCTGTCTCTGGTATTGACGCGAACTGCATTTTTATCCCACTCGTGAATCAAGTGCAGGTAGACTTTGCCGCCGCCGTCCAGATAGAGATCCCAGCCACGGAACATGCTGTCGTAATCCATGCTGCCGACTATAGAGCCATCCGTACCGCCTTCAGGATTGATCCAGGCGCCTGCGGAGAACTTTTCGGTTCGTTCCACCCGGAAACTGTTTCCGATATCGACAAAAGTATTTCCATCGAACTCGAGAGCAGAGCCAATCTGTCCGGGGACATGGGATACTTTTCCTTTTACTGTCCCTGATGCATTCCCAGCAATATCCGCAGCCTGTGAACCATTTGTTTCGTCCAGAGTAAAATGAGCAGCAAGGCCGTTGTTTAGGCTCGAAGTCTGTTTGAGGGTAGTTATCGCACTCTTTTCCCATTCTATAATGGCAGGCACTGCTTCTGCAGCTCGCAGTTTAAGCTGATTCTTCGCATCCGTAAGTATTTTATCAGCGCTATCTAGCGCTTCCTGCTGGCCGGGAAGCGGCGCTTTGATGTAGGGAACTGCATTGCCTGTATTGCCATCAGAGCCGTGCTCAGGGATATTATTGAAGAAGGCGAAAAACTTGTAGTACTCTTTTTGCGAGATGGGATCGTACTTATGATCGTGGCACTGAGAGCAGCGCATCGTCAGCCCCATGAAAGCGGTGGCGGTAGTATCGATCCTGTCTTCGATGTAAGCGGCAGCGTACTCTTCCGGAATAATTCCACCTTCAAAAGTAATCGGATGATTTCGATTGAATCCAGTTGCAATTTTTTGAGATAAAGTAGGATTTGGCAGCATGTCTCCAGCAAGCTGTTCCAAAGTGAACTGGTTGTAAGGCATGTTGCTGTTATAGGCATCGATTACCCAATCCCGCCATCGCCACATATCCCGCTGGCTGTCGATGTGGTAGCCATGGGTGTCGGCATAACGCGCCAGATCGAGCCAGGGCAGCGCCATTCTCTCGCCGTAATGCGGGGAAGCGATCAGCCTGTCGACAGTATTTTCGTAAGCTTTTGGATTCTTATCGCTGATGAAGGCGTTCACTTCAGCAAGTGTGGGCGGGATACCCGTAAGATCGAGCGATAAACGGCGTATGAGCGTCGCCTTATCCGCCTCGGGTGATGGCTTGAGGCCCTCTTTTTCCAGGCGGGAAAGTATAAAATTATCTATTGGTGTTCTGGGCCATGCCCTCATTTTAACAGCCGGAACATTGGGGCGAACAGGCTTTACAAATGCCCAGTGCGCCTCATACTTCCCGCCCTCAGAAACCCATCTCTTCAATGTCGCAATTTGAAGAGGAGTCAGTTTTTTTTGTGAAGCGACCGGAGGCATCTGCATAGGCGAGGTCGTAGTGATTCGTTCAACGATCTCGCTTGCCTTTATATCATGTGGGACAATCGCCATACGGCCCGATGCCAGCCTCAGATAGGCGCCCTGAGCCGTATCCAGCCGCAGACCAGACTGTCGTTTACCAGCATCGAATCCATGGCACGTGAAACAGTTTTCAGCGAGAATTGGCCGCACCTGGCTGTCGAAATCGAGCGGCTTCTGTGCTGGCCTGGATGCAGCCATAGCTGCCGTAGAGATTATGGAAAAAACAATAGCTGGGATAGATTTTCTCATTTGATTCATAGTTGGTTTTTCATGCCCAACCCCCTTCCCCAGCACAAACAGCTTTCTAGTTTGTGCGGGCGGGGAAGAGGGTCGTGGGTTTAGGGAACAGTCACTTACCTGTTGAACAGGAAGGAAGGGCTGTTGATGAGAGCCCATAACAGATCCTGAGCGCCTTCGCCGCTTGAGCCAGCAGACTTTAGCGAAGCGAGAGAATTCTTCATTTCACTTTCAGAAGGCATTCGGCAGAGAGCCGCAAGGAAAACCTCTTCCACAATCTGTTTATCGGTTGAATTCGACTGCATCAGCTTGGCGATTCGGCCTTTGGGATTGGCGATGGCATTCGCAATCGTCGGTCCATTGATCAGGTTGAGCGCCTGGCCAAGACTGACCGTACTGGATCGCTCGCACTCGCAAGGTGTCTCTCGAGCCGGGCGGCCAAATAGATCGAGGAAACCTTCTCCCCCGGCATCCGGCAGCGCTGAGGCGGAGGCTCCTTTTGGAAGACCGTCGAATGCTGATGTTGTGCCCGTCGCCTGATTAATGGCATCGAGCAGCTCTTCCGCTTCCAGCCGACGCGGAATGGCATGCGAGAAGTTCGCCTTATCGTCTTCATTCCACTTGTTGACTGAGATCGATTCTTGATAAGTGCGCGAAGATGCTATCACCCGCATCATGTGTTTGAGATTAAATCCGCTCTCCACAAAATCTTTGTTCAGCGCTTCCAGCAGCTCCGGGTTTGAAGCCGGGTTGCTGGCACGGATATCGTCCACCGGGTCGATGATGCCGCGGCCCAGGAAGTAGCTCCAGAGGCGGTTAACCATCGCGCGGGAGAAATAAGGATTATTTGCGGACGTTAGCCAGTTGGTAAATGCAATGCGGCGGTCTGCTGTATTGCGAGTATTCGTTCGCTCGCCTACTGGAACAGCCGGGATCACTGCGAGACGTGTTTTAGGATGCGTAACTTCGCCCTCTCCTTTATTAAACACAACCTCATCACCGCCATCCTGGCCCGGTTTGTATCCAACCTGCGCAAAGAATGCGCCAAACTGATAGTACTGCGTCTGAGTCCAGCGCTCGAAAGGATGGTCATGGCACTTATTGCAGGAGAAGCGAACACCCAGAAAAAGCTGAGATACATTTTCTGTTGCCGTCGAGGTGTCATGAACTACTCGCAGGTAGTTGGCTGCAGGATTTTCATAGGCATCACCGGAAGCTTCCAGCATGTTCTGGACGAACTTGTTGTAAGGCATCTCCTGCTCAACTGCTGTGTGAATCCAGTTGTGGAATTTGCGAACTCCGCGCTCGCCCAGGAAACGGCTGTTCGCGCTGAGAAGATCGGCCCATTTGTTCGTCCAGTGCTCCACGTACCCGGATGAGGCGAGCAGGGTATCTACGGCTTTAGAGCGTTTGACCTGTGTATTAGCAGGATCAGAAATGAAAGCGCGTGTTTCTTCCGGTGAGGGCGGCAATCCGGTGAGATCGATATGGATTCTTCGGAGGAACTCCGCATCTGAGCAGATAGGAGCAGGCAGCGCTTTTATCTTTTGCAGTTTGTTGTCGACCAGCTTATCGATATAGTTAAGATCAGCAGCTTTGATCCACTTGTAACCGGTGCGATCACCTAAGACCGTCACATTGGCTGCTGCATAGGCGCCTTCATAACGAACCAGAAAAGCGGCCTCACCTCTCCTAATGGCGGTGATGGTGCCATCCTGAGCTGCAAGAGCCACCTCTGGAAGGCTGCTGGTACACACCGCTTCTCTAGTAACATCTCTTGTTGATCCATCCGGATAGTGGGCGATAACGAGCGTTTTCTGAGTCATGCCAGGAAGAGTAACGTTCGGAACTGCGGGAAGCACTTCTAGTTTTGCTGCACGTTTGACTTTGCCAGCATCGGAACGAACACCTTCTTTGATCCAGCTCAGCAGAATATTATAGTATTCACTGCCGGGCTTGAAGACCACACCGCCTTTATGCGGCACTCCACCAGTCGGTTTGAGGAGCATCAGGCTCTGAGCGGGGTCTACTCGGTTGAATCGCCTGCCGGAGATATCGTCGATCAGCGCATGGTGGTCGAAGTCCGGATCGTAACCGCGAAGGCTTAGCTTGAAACCATTTTTGCCTTTCGCAGAACCATGGCACGTACCTGCATTGCATCCGGCTTTGCTGATAATCGGCATCACATCACGAACAAAACTAATCGTTGGGCTGGCTATACTTTTAACTTCGAGAGGAATTTGAGCCTTTTGCCCTGCACAGGTAACAATAAGATCGGTTTTACCTACTTTAAGAGGAACAATGCGCCCATCTGTCTCGACCCGAACAATCGGGGAGGCAGGACGAATTTTCGCAATGGTTGAGACATCTACCGAATAACCCTTCGAAGTAGTTCCCGCTACGGTTACCGACCGCACGTCACGAATATCGGAAAGAGTCAGTGAAGAGGGCTGGATGGTAAGCGCACTTATCTTTGGAATGGCAGGCTTCTTGGGCGCTGCCTCATCCGCACCCAGACAGGGAGGCGCTAATGTGAGCGTGGCCAGCACAATATAAGCATTTAAGGTTTTCAATGATTGCATCATCGTAAAATTTTTCCTCGTGTTTACGCGGGTATTCAGCCCAGCGCCTCATCCAGGGACTAACGCCCTGGTGATTATATTCCTGGATTGTTATCCATTATTAGAGCTGGTATGAGTTATTAAGTTGCAAATAACTCGATTACTACTTAGAACTGGAAACCTGATGCGCGGAAGAATTGATGAGCGGCACCGGTACAAATGCCATCGCAAGTTTTCCGGTCGGAAGGTCGTAAAGGCGAACCTGACCATCGAATCCACCTGCCGCAATCCGTTTTCCATCGGGCTGGAATGCCAGCGCATAGATAACGCCGCGCTGCCCATACAGGGAAGCAACCCTTGCCCCATCCACTGTGTATACGTTTACTATTCCGCTTTCTGCGCCAACCGCGATCATTTTGCCATCTTTGCTGAATGCTTCTGCCGTGATAGCGCCTTCCTGAGGCTCGTAAGCACGCAGCAGATTATGGTCTTCCTGATTCATGGTTCGGGCAGCCGTTCGGAAAACTTTGTAGAGCCTTGGTATGCCGTCATCACCACCGCAAAGTACCTGGTCCGACATGGGGTTGCGCACCAGGCAGCGCTCCGGGCTGGTGTGCGTATTGATATCATCGATGAAAGAGGCGCCTTCTACCAGGATCAGTTTTATCGCCTGGTCTCGGCCTGCACTGAGAAGATGCTTTCCATCCGTGGCAAATGTGGTGGCGAAAACCCAGTCGCTGTGGTTATCGAACTTTATGAGTTGCTTTCCATCTGGTACCGACATTACACGAACTGAGTTATCCGAGCATCCGAAGGCGAGCTCTTTGCCGTCTGGAGAGAGCGAGCCGCCAAATAAGGTGTCGTAGGTGGTTTCGACGGAGTTGAGGAGTTTGCCCGACATCGGATCCCAGAACTGGGCTTCGCCGAAGAGTGCAGGGGCGCCTCCCACAGCAGCAAGCAGCTTACCATCGTTCGAGTAGGCAAGTGATAAAATCTTTGGAGATTTACCGATCAGGCGTGAGATAAGTCCGCTGCCATCCGCATGGTGAATCAATATCTCACGATAACCGGACACTGCAAGCTGGCTGCCATCCGGGGAGTAGGCCAATGCTGAGATGAGAGGTGCGGCTCGGTAGATAGGAGGATGCTCTGCATCGATAGGGTCTTTGGAGACTACAGTATCGTCTTTAGCGCCCTCCTGAATCCACTGTTTGAAAAGAGCAATATCTTTGTCTGCGAGTGGCGGCCCACCTTTCGGCATCAGAGTCTTTTTACCCGTCAGGTAGTCGAGAATGGCGCTTAGATCCGGCTTACCGGCCATAAATGAGGCGCCGTGTTCCCCGCCTTTCAGAAAACTCGCATAGCTGGTTACAATCAGTTTGCCGCCTGCCGAGGCGGGCTGATGGCAGCCCTGGCATTTTGCCTGAAGTAGTGGCCAGATATCTTTCTGATAGCTGACCAAACTGCTCTTTTCAGCAATCTGATCCGCGAAGCAGTTCGAGCGCGCACCGGGTAAAACTAAGATACCAATTACGAAAATTATTTTAAGGGAAAGTTTAAAAAAGCAGCTTGACAATTCACCAGGTCGCATATAATTCATCTCCGAATAGCATGGAGCAGATTATTCTTAGCATTCCCGGCTGGCCAGGAATGCTAAATCAATCTCCATAACTATTATAACGCGACAATGGAGAATGCGTCAACTAAATGCAGAACTGGTGCGCTCACGCCAGGGTGGAACAGCAGGCTTTGCATTTTTTTGCTGATTCAGGAACTGTTTCCAGGCACTCCGGGCAGATTTTTGTGGGCAGAGCAGGGGGAGCAGGTTCAGGCTTTAATAGCGCTTTTGTAATCATGTATACAACAAACGCGATAAAAATGAAGTCCACAACGCTGCCAATGAAATGACCATACTGAATGGCGCTTTCTGTGATTTTACCTTTGGAATCCGTGGCAGTTTTGAGTATGATCTTCGCTTCGCGCCAGTCGCCAGAGGGAATAATGAGGCCGATTACCGGCATTAATAGATCTTCAACAACGGAGGTTACGACTTTGCCAGTAGCGCCGCCGATGATAACTCCCACCGCAAGAGCAAGTGCATTGGATTTAGTCAGGAATCCCTTGAAATCATTTAGCATTTTCGAACCTCCCGATACGCAGATTATATTTAAATCGAAGAAATAATGATTTTAACATATATTACGGAATATGCCCGCTTGATTCCTGCATTTTGATATGCCATCATAATTCTCGATTTATGGGAGAAAATCCTCTTATAGGTGTTTTTGCGCGGTCGGTCTGAATGTATTTCTCCATTCGAACGAGGCTTCTTCAGCAGAGATATTATCCCAGCGCTTACAAAGATGGGCCGGGATAACATACCTGCAGCCCGCACAGACACTTAATTTTAAAACACTGCTCCACACATCTTCAGGTTTGAAATTAGTCGATACCATCATGGAAATGTCGGTTTTCTTCGAACCGCATTCCGGACAGATGAACTTCGCATTGTCCCAATCAGAATATTTTTTCATGTGCCTCCTCCGGCTGAACAGTAAGATGCATTGGTGATGGTAAGCGGACCGCTCACTGGATACCTGTTTACTCACAGCGAAGAACCTATATTAGGAAAAGGAAAAGTTAAGGAAAAAAATTGAGGCTAGAAGATTTCTAGAGTGCAGGCAGTCAGAACATACCGGGGAAATTATCAGTACTGGTTTGGATTTATTTATCCGTGGTGCACGATCGCGTAGATCGCGAAAACTGTTCCAAAGCCAAGAAACGCAAGCGCCAGCCATACCATAAAAGTAGGGTGTGAGATAGATTGTACGAAAAAGCTGTACAGTTCGTTGAGATCCCCACTGTTCGTCTCAGCTTTAATTTCTGATGCGGATGTCGGTGTATCCGTTTTGACAGGACACGAAGCGGCATCCGTTTCATCGGCGGGAGTAAAGTTTGTAGTCTGGCTGTATGCCGGCTGATAAGGGCCGGCATGCGGGGGAAGCGTTGGTTTGGGCATCTGCTAAAACCCTCTCAGATACTTGAGCCGCTGCACGAAGCTGACTGCTGAATCCTGTCCTTCTCCGGTGGGAGCCGTCAGGATTGTGGTTGCCGGAAAACTATGATAAAGGCACACTCGAAACACAAATGGCTGTGATGGCGCATTTTCCAGCCATAATTCTTCGACATTCATTACCGTTTCCAGCGGCGTAGCATGCATGCGAATCCCATTGGAAAACGCTAAAAACTCATACATCCTATCACCGTCTATTGCCAATCCCTGCAGTTTCCCTTTTGCAAGGGCTTCCCAGCCGCAAGAACCGTCATTGAAATAGCTGTCATCGACGTCGCGTGAAATATAAGACGCGCGTATATTGGGATGTTCTTCTGCGAAATCAGCGATCACCTTTTCAATCCGTTTATGAATGCCGGTCTGAAGCCGGATCTCGATCAACAGATTGCAAAATTTCCGCGCAAATTCCCTTCCAGCAGTCGCCGCGCCTCTTTCAGAATAGCGAGCTGAATTCATATCCATTGCCATGGGCACATACCTCCCTGCATTTTCGCCCGAGTACTGCATCAGGCGCATCCGTGTGCCTGTTTACTATCTCAGCAAGGGAATTATCGGCTGAATTTCTGGTAGAGTTGAGGGAGGAATAAGAGATATTCTTTAGTCCCAGTCATCTATACCCAGCAGCTTTCGTCCAAGATCTGTAAGTTGAGCTGTTTGCCCAAACTGCTCTTCGATTTTACGTTCATCTCCTGGAAATATCGAGTTGCCAGGCGGCCTGTGATTCTTCCAGCAGTCGATGCGCTGCTCTTTCGTTTCGATAGTAATTCTTTCTGGAGGTGACATCGAAATGTACTGAGCATACCGAGGCGAATCTGCGGTATTATGCCCGCTTCCATGCGGAAGCATCACGTCCCAGATAACCAGATCGCCTGCTCTGCCAGAAATCGGGGTGATACTGAATCCTGTTAAATCAGGATGGTGGGCGTTTCTATCCTCGGGCTGTGTTTTTACCCACTCATCAAACTGTTGATAGAGTTCCGGAACACACTGAAAACCTCCCTGATTGGCTGCCGTGTCTGCCAAATATAGGACTCCCTGCAGACCTTTGGAGGGTGGAACCCGTTTGCTATCGGTGTCCCAATGAATGAATCCTTTATTATGATATTCAGGATGATCTGGATGGCTTGGCACTTTGAGGGCCGCTCTATCAATACTCACCCATAACTTTTCCGTACCCCATAGTTCTGTAAATATCTGATGTATTCGAGGATATTGACGATTATCCCATAGGGTTTGGTGCTGATATATTTCTACAAGTCCCCCAGGAGAAACCGGTTTTTTGTACCAGTCCTCTCGATTGTTCGGATCCAGCTTCAAAAACTCCCAGAGTGTGTTAATCAGCGCGATACAGTTCTCTATTGGAACCGCATCATGAACTACTACATATCCAAATTTTTTCAGATGATCATGATGTTCTTGGGTGAGCAGGGGCATTACTTTCCTCCCGATTTACAAAAATAAGCCTAG
>JBBRDM010000015.1:0-48905 GCA_038203935.1 Chthonomonadales bacterium | reverse complement strand
CGTCATTATCAACATGTCTTCCGTTGCAGGGGTCATGGGCCTGGTAAATCGCGCCATCTACTCGGCAGCGAAAGGAGGAGTAGCAGCGCTGACACGAGCCATTGCGCTGGACCACGCTCCCGATAAAATCCGCGCAGTCTATCTCACTCCGGCCACAATCGAGACACCCTCGCTGCTCGAAAGAATCAACTCTTCCGCGGATCCCGTGGCAGCACGAAAAGCGTTTGAAGCCAGACAGCCCATCGGCAGAATTGGCAGAACAGAGGATGTCGCCTACGCGGCGCTGTACCTGGCCTCGGATGAAGCATCCTTCCTGACAGGCTGCAATCTGGCAGTGGACGGGGGAATGGCGGTCTGATGAAGGTTTTTCGAAGAACTTTCGACCGCTATTCCTCTGGTTTCACTCTTATCGAACTGCTGGTGGTGATCGCGATAATAGGTATACTGGCGGCAGTCCTTTTCCCAGTATTCGCCCAGGCCAGAGGCCAGGGGAAAAAAGCAGCCTGCATATCGAACCAGCGCCAGATCGGCCTGGGATTTTCTATGTATATTCAGGACTATGATTCGGGTTACCCCAACACAGACGATCCCTATCTCTGGGTGGGCAAGCGATGGCGATGGCCGCTCATGCCCTATCTTGGCGCCGGGCAGCGAGAGAAGACTGATCTCAGTTTCAGCTCCGCATCCGGCGCGCCGTCCATACTGCTCTGCCCGGCAGACACACTCTCGGGCACCGGTTTCGACGCCACCTCCTACGGTTATTCAGCGGCTTTCTACCACACTCCGGCCCAGCTTGATGCCATGCGCATTGTGAACCTGCGGCTTGCTCTCAATAACCCTGGTCCAGGACTTGCCTGTGCCACTCAAACCGAATCTGCGATTGCCTCACCCGCCAAAAAAGTGCTGATAGGCGAATGGTACAACAGCCACCAGTTCGAATCTGGCGGTATGCTCGGGTATTGGGGACACCTCATTGGAGAATCTGCACCCGGCTCAGACAGGTGGCAAGGTTCTCGAATCTACGTGATGGCTGACGGCCATACAAAGCTGCTTCGAGCTAGGCAGATCCACCCATCGGCCGAAGACTGCCCCGATATTTATCTCACTCGTTCCGGCTTGTCCGGAAGTGATATGGATTAAATCTTAAGGTTTTGCCTTCAGGAACAAAAGAAGAAAAATCCTCGTCTGATTAAAAGCCTCCGGATAGTAGCACACCTCGGTGTATATTTCCTGAATTCAGGAATAGAATTCCTCAGCAGTACAGTACCTATCTACGTGCTTCCAGGTTCTGGTTGTATAACCTAAGATTTTAAAAAGCCGTTTCGTTACGGTTAGTCTCGACGCGTCTCTGAAGTTGAAATTTTTTAGTGGATGGATAGTTTCAGGAGATAATTATGAAGGTGAACAATAACAGATATACTATTTTTTTGGTATTTCTATTTGCAACTATTGCAATACAAGGGAGGGCCCAATCGCCCGGCACTGTTTTGGTAGTTGGAAATGCAAATAGCGCACAGAGTGCAGATCTTGCGGCGTATTATGTAAATGCGCGTTCCATTCCCGCTTCGAACCTGCTTCTTGTGAACTGGAACGCAGATGATAACGCTTATACATGCAGTCTGGACGATTTCACCAACCTGATTCTGCAGCCGATTTTGAATAAAATTGCAAAGCTGAAGCATATCGATTACATCGTTCTCTGTCGGAATCTGCCTATTCAGGTCTCCGGAGCCGCCCGCTCGATAGACAGTATGATTGCAGGCTACAAAAGTTTGAGCGCTCTGACTACAGTACGGCACAATCCTTACTGTGCGCACTCTGGTCCTTTTAACTCCTCGGTTTATGGCATCAGGCTGGTTACCAGGCTTGATGGCTGGAGCTGGAACGATGCACGAAGCCTGGTGGACAACTCCCTGGCGGCGGTTGGCGGGGAGCCCATTCTCCTGGATATGGCCCCGAACTGCGCCTCTGGAACCTATGCGTACTACAACAATCGAATGGGCGACGCGGCTGAGACGCTGATGGCAAAAGGAGCTAACGTCCTCTTCGATAACACAAAAGTCTTTTGCGTGCCGCCGTATCAGCTTGGCGGCTACTATAGCTGGGGTTCGCACGATTCTGCGTATTCCACTTCTAAATTCTGTGCGCTGCAGTTTGCACCTGGGGCGCTAGCAGAAACAATTTACTCATTTTCGGGGGAAAGTATTCGGCATCCGGGAGTGGGAGGATCGCAGAGTGCGTACCTCATACAATCCGGCGTTACGGGAGTCAAAGCCTACACCTCCGAACCGACTGCCGGGGCTGCCGCCGATCCTGTGATACTCTTTACTCAGTATCTTTCGGGAAGAAATCTGGCCGAATCGTTCTATTCTGCATCCGCCTACATCGTCTGGAAAGATGTGGTTATCGGGGATCCACTCTGTGCACCTTACAAATAGCCAGTGCATTCCTGTGTTTTCAACTTCTGGAATTGATCACTTTATCCGCCACATATCGGCCAATTTCAAGTGAAGCGGTTGCTGCCGGGGAAGGGGCATTACAGACGTGCAGCGAGTTTGGGCCGAGCTGGATATCAAAATCATCAACCAGGCTGCCATCATTCAGCAGCGCCTGTGCCCGGACGCCTGACGGAGAAGGAATAATATCGTCTGCGGTGATTTCTGGAATCAGTTTCTGCAGGCTCGATACAAACGCCGCTTTGCTGAAGGAACGGACAACTTCTTCGTAACCTGCACGCCAGTGGCGCGCCGCGAGTTTCCAGAACCCTGGATAGCCAAGAGTATCCATACAGTCGTGCAGATCGAAATCGGTACGATGATAGCCTTCACGTTTCAGGCTGAGCACAGCATTCGGCCCGGCATGGATCTCTCCCGAAATCATGCGTGTGAAGTGGACACCTAGAAATGGGAAGCTTGGATCTGGGACAGGGTAGATCAGATTTTTTACTAAATGCCTTGCATCGGTTCGAAGCGTGTAGTACTCGCCGCGAAAAGGAATGATTTTAGATTGAGTTGGCGCACCGGCGAGCTTCGCGATTCGATCGCACTGAAGACCAGCACAGTTGATAAGGAATTTGGCGTGCAGCTCCCCGCGATCCGTCTCCAGTACAGTTCCACTGGAATGGATATCCAGTTTCACGACTTTAGTGCCGAGGCGGAGGTCCACTCCTCTCTCTTCAAGAAGGAGGCTCATCTTTTCTGTAACGGCCTTATAGTCGGTAATACCCGCGTCCAGCACACGAATCGCAGCAATGCCAGCCGCATGCGGCTCGATCTCACGAAGCTGTTCAAGGGCAATTTTCTCCACCCGAAGACCGTTTTCAACTCCTCTTAAATAGAGTTTTTCCAGCTGGGAAAGTTCCGATTCCTGAGTGGCTACTATCAGCTTGCCGCAAATATCGTACGGAATACTGTATTCCCTGCAGAATGCAGTCATCGCAATATTGCCTTCTCGCGCAAAGCGAGCTTTCAGGCTGCCGGGTTTGTAGTAGATCCCGCTGTGGATGACGCCGCTGTTTCTGCCCGTCTGGTGGGCGGCCCACTGCGCTTCTTTTTCGAGCAGCACCACTCTGGCGTTGGGCAGGGATTCAGTCAGTGCGAGAGCAGTAGCAAGCCCTACGATTCCACCACCAATGATGGCGAAGTCGCAGGGCTGATTACTGCTGATTGAGCTATTCTGTTTAGCTCCTGTTTCATGCGTATTCATGCAGCTATTTGCTGAGCAATGCGGGCTGAGCAAGCGCATCACGCCGCCATGAATCGAGCGCTCGCAGTCCATCTTCCAGTCCGACACGGGCCTCAAAACCAAGATCTTCTTTTGCACGGGAAGTGTCGGCCAGACGGCGAGGCACGGGATTAACTTTACGCGGCGGATGGAAAGTGGGGTGAAGATGATGCGCCCCACGCATATTCTGCATCGCTTCCCATAGTCCAAGCAGAGATGTTTCGGTTCCGCTGGCGACATTGTAGACGTCGTCAGTCCGATTCGATTTCATCGCAAGAATATTAGCCCGGGCTATATCTGCTGCGAAGATGAAATCCATAGTGGCTGTTCCATCGCCATGAATCTGCGGAGATTCGTTGCGGTCGATGCAGTCCAGCCAGCGCACAAAGACTTCCGTGTAGACGCCAGTGACATCCATTCGCGGTCCATACACGTTGAAATAGCGAAGTCCCACGCTGGAGAGATCATACATTTCATTGAAGCTGCGCGCAATTCCTTCGTTCATCTGCTTGGCAGCGCCATAGAGCGTGCGATTATTGTAGGGATGATGGCGCTCATCGGTCGGAAAGGTCTCCGCAGCTCCATATATCGAAGCTGAGGAGGCATAGACGATCTTCTGAACATTCGCTTCCAGGGCCGCTTCAAATACATTGAAGGTTCCATTGACGAGTACATCCATACACTCACGCGGCTTTTCTGCGCAAAGAGTGATTCGGATAGCTGCCTGATGAAACACGAAATCAGATCCGTCGACCGCTTTCTGTACGGTATCCCGATCTCGAACATCGCCTTCAATCATTTTGATCCGGCCAGAACGAAGCGGGATTGCCAGATTCTCGTAACGACCTCTTACCAGGTTATCCAGCACTCGAATTTCCGCAGCGCCTTCCGAAATGAGCCCATCGACTATATGCGAGCCAATCAATCCGGCGCCGCCAGTAACAAGAACAGTAGAACCTTCGAGTGAAACTTTAGTCATCAGTATTCCTTACGTAGTATATCATGGAGTGCCTCAACCACCCGGTCCTGCTGCTGGGCAGTCATTTCGGGGTAGAGAGGGAGAGTCATGCATTCGCGTGCAATGCGCTCTGAAACAGGGAAATCGCCTACGCGGTAACGCAAATGACGATACGCCTTTTGGAGATGGACAGGAACCGGGTAGTGCAGGCTCGTCGCGATATTCCTTTTTTCCATCTCTTCCCGAATATAGTCTCGTTCGCGATGCAGTACGACATACAGATGCCACACATGCCTACGGTCAGGCGCTTCCGCGGGCAGATAAAGCGGCAGATCGCCGAGCAGTTCGTTGTATCGGGCGGCCAGCAGTCGTCGATTTTCTGTCCAGTGCTCGATATATTTCAGCTTGATTGCGAGGACTGCTCCCTGGAAAGCATCCATGCGGTAGTTGAACCCTATCTCATCATGATAGTATCTTTTATCTTGAGCATGATCGCGCAAAGATCGAAGGCGCGCAGCGATTCCATCGTCATCCGTCACGATTGCGCCGCCTTCGCCATAAGCGCCCAGGTTCTTGCCGGGGTAGAAGCTGAAGCATCCACACAGACCGAATGTGCCTACGCATTTCCCACGAAATTTAGCGCCATGCGCCTGTGCCGCATCCTCGATGATCGGAATACCGTGCCGTTCGCTCAGTTCCTGCAGAGGAGCTAGATCGACCGGCTGTCCGTAGAGGTGGACGGGCAGAAATGCTTTGGTTTTCCGGGTGATCTGCTTCTCTACCTGCTCCACATTGAGCGTGTAGGTAGCAGGATCGACATCGACAAAAACAGGGTTCGCCCCCACGTAACTGATTGCCCACGAGGTTGCGACGAAGGTCATCGGAACTGTAATCACCTCATCACCTGCTCCAACCCCTGCGCATATCAAGGCAAGATGCAGGGCGGAAGTGCCCGAATTCAGCCCGATACAGTGTTTGGAGCCAACATACGCCGCAAACTCTTTCTCGAACTGCTCGACTTTTGGGCCAAGCACATAGAACATGCTGTCTGCCACTTCCTGAAGCGCTTCAGCCACCTCCTCGCGCAGATGATTATACTGCGCTCGGAGATCTACGACGGGCATATAGGGCAGGTCCTTTGGGGACACAACGGTTTTATTTCTTCTGCTAACAGTACTCATCAGAACTCTCCTTAATTCACTTTCAACTTTTATCTCGCCGGCTGCGCATCACTCTTGCCGGGCATCCGGCTGCCACCACACCTGGCGCAACATCTTTTGTGACCACAGCTCCCGCACCCACCAGAGCTCCTGCGCCGATAGTAACTCCGCCTAGAATTACAGCGCCGCTTCCGATAGAGGCGCCTTTGCAAACACGAATAGGAGCAACTTCCCACTCTGCTTCGGTCTGCAGTTTGCCGTCCGTAGTCGCACATGGGTCGAGATCGTTGATGAACATCACTCCATGCCCGATAAACACTTCATCTTCGACCGTGACACCTTCGCAGATAAACGTATGGCTGGATATCTTACATCGATCTCCAATGAACGCATTTTTCTGGATCTCTACGAATGTCCCTATCCGTGATTCATTCCCAATAGTGCAGCCGTACAAATTTGCAAATCCAAATACTTTCACATCCCGGCCTAGCTTTACGTCCGATGCGATGCGGTTGAAGTCAGACAGCTCGCTCATAGTTTGATCCGCTCGCCGCCAAGTTTCATACTGCAGTGCGCTGCTTCCAGAACGCGAACCACAGCCAGCCCGGCTTCGGCGCCGGTCTGCGGAATCTCATTTTTTTGTATGCACTGGCCGAAGTGTTCCACCATGGTCTGAAGCGCCTCTTTCTGAGGCAGCGCAGGGGACATCATATCTCCGACCCGGTAGTCTACTTTCATTCGATACTCGCCTTGCTCATCCCCATGCGCTATCGAGACGCCTGTATCGTATATCTTGAGCTTTTCGCTCATTTCCATATCATCGAAAACCATCATTCGCTTGCTGCCTGCTACGGTCATGCGGCGTACTTTAACAGGAGACAGCCAATTCACGTGAAAATGAGCCATCACACCGTCTGCCAGATCGAGGCTGAGATAGGCGATATCCGGCTGGCGGCTGCCTGCATGGCAAGCCCCCGTCGCGCTCACCCCTGCCACCGGACTGGCGGCCAAAGTCTGCAAAACCGCGATATCATGCGGTGCGAGATCCCAGATGACATCGGCATCGCGCTGAAAAAGTCCCAGATTGGTGCGAACGGAATCCACATAGAAAAGATCGCCAAACTGATCGGATCGAAAGTAGTCGCTCATCCACCGAACTGCTTCTGTGTAGACGAAGGTGTGATCCACCATCAGGGTTAGATTTCTGCGCTGGGCTTCTGCGATCAGCAGCTCACAGGTACGGACGCTGTGCGACATAGGCTTTTCGACAAGAACATGTTTATCGTGCCGGAGCGCATCCATTGCCAGATCGAAATGAGTTTCGATGGGAGTTGCAATCGCGATCGCATCGATTTCATCTGAGCAAAGCAGATCTCTTATATCAGTCGAGACTGGCATTCCGGAAAGATTTGCCTGGGCGAGCTCCAGCCGCTTCGGATCGATATCGACAACCTTTTTAAGGTCGAAATTCGTATTTCGATGGAAATTTCGGGCCAAATTCGGGCCCCAGTATCCATATCCCACCACACCAATTCGTATCATACTTCTATCCTCATCTGGTTCTGATCAACTGCACAACAATGAAATACATCCCAGGCCGATGATGTGCAAGAACATGCCAATGTCAGCCCTAAACTCTTTCGGCGATTCTCGGCTCGGTTAAGTGGAATAGACGCCAGGCTGTCAGGAGGAGAATGGCGCTGAATAGGCTTGCAATTCCGTAGGCAAGCGGCTGCGTAAGATGCCCGAGCGAAGTGAGATCCTGGGCAGCTACAACGAACGGGGAAACAGGATTGATAAGACTGCGCAGCAGACTGACATGGTGTGATGCAGGATAGACTACCGGAGTCAGAAACATCCAGAAGGTGAGCATGAACGTCACCACCTGCCCGGCATCACGCAGTACTCCATTCACAAGAGAAAAGAGCAGTCCGATCGCGAGAGTAAACATACACAGAGGCACGACGGCCAGCGGCACCAGCACAATGGTCCAGGCCGGCATGACATGGTAGACAGCAAATGCGGCGGCGACGAGAACCGCTCGAATAGCAAATTCAAAAAGCGACTGCCCAAAGGCTGCCAGCACTAAAGTCTCTCTTGGGAAGTTGATTTTGGTAATCAGGCCGCCCGCATTTACCAGGCTCTGCGTGGTGGAAGTGAGGCCGCTCGCAAAGAGCTGCCAGACAGTCATACTCAGTAACACAAAAAGTGGATACGGCAGCGAAGTACCGCTGATCGGGAGAACTTTAGTGCGGTTTAACCAGGAAAATGTCACTACTGTAACCAGCACAGGAACCACTGCCCAGAAGTAGCCAAGCACACTCTGGCGATATCTTGCGGAGAAATCCCGCATGTAGAGGCGCCACGTCAGTTCCCGGCTGTCGATCAATTCCTGCAGCATCTCTTTCCATATAGAGAGCCCCATTCCAAGATGCCCATCTGCCGTATAGACCGCTACCCGTCCAGGCGATGGGGAGTTAAATTCCTCCGAAGAAGAAAGCGGCGCGGTCTCCCCGGCAAGAGTATTTTGATCTAAAACGGCGGATGATGGTAGTTCGGTGATTATTGATTCTGAAGTCTGCATGCGTTTCCCATTAATTTTCGTTAAGCGCTATTCACGCCTGGAAGGTCCCTGTTAAAC
Organism: Chthonomonadales bacterium; assembly: GCA_038203935.1. Taxonomy (GTDB): domain Bacteria; phylum Armatimonadota; class Chthonomonadetes; order Chthonomonadales; family Chthonomonadaceae; genus JANXSG01. The sequence continues at coordinate 40,423 of JBBRDM010000015.1, read as the reverse complement.
TGATAACTGCAGGGAGAGAACGGGCTGTGCAAGCCGGTCTAAAACAGCGCGGGTATTTTTTGGATTGCACAAGAATGCACGGCTGAGCATATTCCATTTGCAGTTAAATCGTTGACTGAGCAACTTGGAATGAGAAATAAAGTAATGCACAAAACCGAGAAACACCTAATTTTGTCCATAATGCTGAAATTTTCAGTAGGCATCGCCCTCTCTGGATTAAGTTTACAGATGGCTGGAGCGGATGATGCGGCGGGAACCAAAGCAGCCCAGGATACTCCTGGTGCCGCACAGCCTGCAAAACCTGAAGAGGCCGCCGCGATCAATGAAGAGGCAATCGACGCACATCAGCCCCTGAGGCCTGGTTTCGTCATAAATGTCAGCGTTGTGAAAGAGAAAGAGCCGAGCGGAAGCTATACCGTGAACGCGGCAGGCAATATCCTGATCAAGATTGCGGAAATGACTGCTCCAATTTCTCTCGCCGGCCAGACACCAGAACAGGCAGCAGCAGCCATCACCGCATTTCTTAAAACTTATATTCGCAACCCTCTTGTAACGGTGAGTATTGTAGAGGTGCCCCGATCCACAGTCACGATCAGCGGAGCGGTAAAAGTATCCGGGCCAATCTCGATAAACAGCACAACCACTTTAGCCTATGCAATTTCTCGCGCTGAATGGAACGAGAATGCGGACCTGAGTCAGGTTAGAATCGCCCGAAGAAAGTTTGTAAACGGTGAAGAAAAACTCAGCACACTGGTGCTCCATCTGGATGCATTCATGCGGCCCGCGCCGGGCGCGCTTCCAGACGACAAGCAGAATCCATTTCTGCAGGATAGAGACAGTATTTTTGTTCCCTACAAGAGCCTGGTGAATAATGGAGTAGTCACTGTAGCCGGGGCTGTAATAAAACCGCAGACCGGTCTTATCCTCCAGGTCAATCCGCCTTTAAGGCTTATTGAGGCGATAAGCCTGAGCGGTGGACTTGCTGTGGATGCCGACAGACATCGTGTAACGCTGCGCCGGGCAGGTTCAGATACTGTCCAGGTGATCGATCTGGATAGAGCAGAAGAGATCAACTCCACCTTCAATTTGGCGTTGTCTCCGAACGACTCGATCTATGTAGGTAAATTAGAAGCTCGTTCTTACTATACAGTGACCGGCGGAGTGACTAAAGCAGGCCATTTCCCACTGGATAAACCGACCACATTAACACAGGCAGTTATTGCTGCCGGAGGAATGGCGCCTTATGCCCGGGATAAATCAGTCTATATAATCCGCAATCCCGATGGCGCAGCTAGCCACACCAAAGTGACCAGTTATAACTGGCCCCAGATACTGGCTGGCAAAGCGGAAGATGTCGCACTGAAGGCGGGAGACAGCATCTGGATTGCGCCAGGAAGTCCGCCGGCACGGCAAATGGATCTGATGGGGGTCTTGTCCGCACTGACTTCGGTGAGATTCCTCGTGAGCGGCACCGGCAACTAGCCGCCTGACACTATCAACGATATGCGAGAGCCAGTGTCCTCTCGCAGCACTAACCGGGCATATGCACTATGTCCATGCCTGAACAAGCAGTTTTTCATGAGAAGAATTAAAAGTGGCTTTGCAGGGCAGTAAGGGAGTTTCAATGGATTACTGGCGAATTGCTGCTATCCTTGGCAAGCGGAAGTGGTTTATTCTGCTGAGTATGTTCGTGACCGCAGGACTGACATACGGTATTACCAAAATGATGGGCTCGAAGTGGACGGCTACCGTACAATTCGTGTCTCCGCAGAGCTCGCAGCTTACGAGCGGGACGGACTCGGGAGAGAATAGCGCGGATACGATTCAGACAGCTCAGACTCAGGCGATAATTTACTCGGCAATAATGAAAAGCCAGGATGTGCTTATGCCCACTTTGAAAGAGGTGCATCTTAAGCAGCTTCCTGGAAATATGCTGAAAACGCTCGATTTCACTTCGACTGGGCCGCGGCTCTATCAGCTGCAGGTTACCGATACCGACAAGAACCGGGTTCAGGAGATTGCGAATAGCCTGGCAAAAAACTTTGTCGTTGTCTATCACGATTTCCGATCTCAGCAGGCCCAGCAGACTGTGAAACTGCTCGAAGACCAGCTGAAAGAAGTTGATCAGAAGCTGAATGAGGCTCGCAGAAGCTATGACAGCTACCGAAACCAGCATAAAATTGTTGGAAATCTTAATTCTGATCTCGATGCAGCCCTCAGCCGGCTCCGAAGCGCTCGCCAGAAACAGGAAGAGACAGCCCAGAAGCTTGCGGATGCTCAGGCGAGATTGATGAGAACGCAGTCCGAACTTGCGGTTCCAATACCGGTCGTAAAATCAGTCAGTAAACCTGTAGAAAACCCGGTCTTGAAAAGCAAGCTGGATAAAATGGACCAGCAGATTTCGGAACTCCGCAAAGAGTACACAGATGAAATGCCCATTCTGCATCGAGCAAGAGCAGACCGGGAAGCGCTGGCGGAGCAGATCAATCAGGAGCGAATTTTAAATCAGGGTGTGCCCGTTATGCCGCTGATCGTCACGGATAAAAGCGCCCTGCTGATGCAGGCTCAAAATTTGAAACAGGAGATTGCAGGCCTGCAGGCCATGTACTCCGCCGTTAATGCCTCGCAGCTGCATGCGCAGGCCGAACTCGATCAGTTCAAAGGGATCGACAGTGGTATGACTAACCTGACTGCCGATGTAGGCGCACTTACAGAAACGAGATCGAATCTGGCCATGCGGCTTCGGAATGCAGGAATGCTCAAAGACGTGACGGACAGCCAAACCCCCATCAGGATCATGGGCGAAGTCAATGAGTTCAATCCGCCAGTCAATAACTCGACGAACAAGATGAGGCTGATCATAATCGGGGCCATATGCGCCCTGCTTGCAACCTCTGGAGCGGTAATTGCGCTGGAGAATATGGATCGCCGAGTCCGTACAGTGCGTGAAGCCGAGATCATTCTGCCGGTGCCCGTTCTCGCCGCTATTCCGCAGCCGATGGGAGAAGTCACTTTTTCATCCATGGCCCGAGTTACGCAGCTCCTGCCGCAATCGCTGCAGTCCGAAGCATTCCGATATCTAGGGCTGCATCTGCTCAACCAGTCGGAAAATAAAGCTCGGACGCTCATGATATGTTCTGCATTCGCGGAGCAGGGTACGACCAGCACCCTGACAAACCTTGGAATCACGCTTGCTCAGGCGGGCAAAAAGGTCATATTAGTCGATTCAAATATACGCACTGCGGAGATGCACAAGGTTTTCAATATTCCGAACGATTTTGGATATACCAACCTGCTCCAGCGGCCCGATTCACTGAGCGTGGATAGAGCGCTCCTGGATACCGATATTCCGAATCTTCAGGTGATTTGCAGCGGCCCTCAGCCGGCAAATCCCTGGGAACTGTTCCGTTCAAATACGGTACAAATTCTTGCAGACCAGCTGAAATCACGAGCGGATTTCGTGCTGTACGATACACCTTCTGCAATTCTCTTTACGGATGCACTGAATCTGGCGCCCGTTGTGGATGCTGCTTTCTTATGTGTCCGTGCGCTGCAGCCTATGACAGGCGCGGAAGACCGACTTGTAAATCTGCTGAAGGAGGCTAATGTTCCTGTATTGGGATGTGTGCTCAGCGATGTACCTCAGGAAGTAGTAGAAGGATATGCAAACTATCAGCACTACTATCGTCCGGCGGCGAATTCGAGCACCGAAGAAGAACTTAAAAGTATAAAAGCGCCAAAAGAGCGCAGTATGCACTCTGCGAACTATGGTTCGCATACGATTGAAATCTATAAAGACGAGAACAACAAGAATATCTTGATCTCCTGACCTGAACATCCCGAAGCATCGAGTATGCAGTAGTTCAGAAAACTGAAACTCGGCCAAACGGGAGGAGATGCCGCTATGACCTACACGCCATCATTAAAACGAGTATTAACTATTCTGCTGTTTGTAAGCCTTGCCTGCCTGGGATGTCTGGTGATCGTCCTAAATTTCAATCATAGATTGATCTGGATGGTGCCGGCGCTGGGCATTCTGGGCGGCGCCATGACTTCTGTCATTGTTCCACGTGAAGAACGCAGGCAGCAAGGTCTGCCATCCAATCCGGACAGCCCTGTGCTGCCGGACAATAGTAAAAAGAATGTTGTATCGAGAGTGCTTATCGTAGGGGCAGGTACCGTTGGTAGGCAGCTCGCAGAAGAGCTCGAACAGACAAAAAAGAGAACGGTAGTCGGGTTTATCGATGATCATGTAGATTATCTCGAAGAAGATCGCTGGCCGGTATTGGGCAGGCGGCATGCTACTGCGGCTATTGTGAGTGAGTATGCCATCGACGAGGTATGCCTGGCTTATGCTCCTTCCTGGCAGCAGGAGCTCGCAGAGGAGCTGACTTCGGTATGCCCGCATGTAGGAATTAGAATAGTTCCTACTTCCTATGAAGCGCTGCTGCGTTTAGGAAAAGTTCAGAGCTATGGAGATATCGCGCTCGTCTCCCTCGAAACCCATACGAGCAAGTCAACGCTAATGGTAAAACGCGTATTCGATGTAGCGGTTTCACTCCTCGTCCTGGTTATTTTGGCTCCGTTATGGGCTCTGGTAGCATTGTTGATCAGGCTGACATCGAAGGGCCCGATTATATTTGCGCAGGAACGAGTGGGCCTTCACGGTGTAAATTTTCATGTGTTGAAATTTCGTACCATGAGGGTAGATGCAGAATCTGCGACAGGCCCCGTACTTTCTGAAGGCAAAATGGATTCTAGATTGACTCCCATTGGCCGTTATCTGCGGCTGTTCAGGGTCGATGAAGTACCTCAGCTGTGGAACATCCTTCGAGGCGAAATGAGCCTGGTAGGTCCTCGGCCAGAACGGCCTGTTTTCGTGAATAACTATATGCAGATGGTTCCCAGCTATTCCCGGCGCCACGAAGTTCGGCCAGGAATGTCCGGGCTGGCACAGGTGTATGGCGGATACCATACCGATGGCCGCGATAAACTTCGTTTCGATCTTATCTATGCATCGCATCAGTCGCTTGCATTCGATCTGTATATTCTTTATCGTACGGTGGCAGTCTGCCTCTTCCCACCAGACGACCGGCACTGATTCCTGGAAAGTTAGACCAAATGATCGGTTTTACACAATCGACTTCGGCTCCGCTCAAGCGTTTTCAACGAAGAAATAAGGATCGTAAATCCTTATTTCTTCTGCTGATAGTTTCCTGTATCTTGCTGCCGGTTCTGCTTGCCGTTGGCATCAGCAAAGGGAACGATCTACAGGTCGTAGCTATTGTGCTTGCAGTATTTGGTCTAATTACCATACTTTCGCAGCCATTTGTCGGGCTCATTATATTTATTGCACTGCTGTTCACCCGGCCCGAAGAGATGATACCGGCACTTGCGGGTATGCATCTTACACTGCTGGTAGCTTGTGTAACACTCATAGGTATGATTCTTCAGATGTCGCAGAGTAAGACTCCTCTGGTCTCGACACCGATGACTCGATTGCTCTGGGTATTTTTTCTGGCTGCTGTCGTATCCGCGATACCGGTCGGCACCATCAACGATGCGGTGATGGATACTTTGAGGCTGGTGATGCTCGCCCTTTTGATTTTAAATCTGGTGCGCACGCGAAGCTCCTATCATCATCTCGTATCTGCTCTTCTCGTATTCTCAAGCTACCTCGCTCTTTATACTGTTTATCTCTTCCATTCTGGAATGGTCATAATGCAGGACGATGTCGAGCGAACGCAGGCGACAGGTATTTTCAGCGATCCGAATGATCTCGCGACTACCTTCGTAGCCGGTCTCGCGCTGGCAATATCTAGGCTGCTGCAGGCGCGTGGAAAACAGAAAATCAGTTATGGAATACTGTCATCTATACTTCTTTATGCGATTATTCTCACGAACTCCCGTGGCGGCGTGATGGCGTTAATGGCGATGATGTTCGGCTATTTTGCAGTTTCCAAGCTTCCAAAACCTGCGAAGATCGCGATGGTTGTGGTTGGTATTGCAGGTATCCTGGCAGCCGGCGGAAGAATGACAAATTTCAATTCGCAGGAAGCATCTGCTAACAGCCGCTTCTGGTTCTGGAAAAATGGCTGTGAAATGCTGCTCGGGCACCCGCTGCTGGGCGTTGGCTACGGTCAGTTTATGACAAATAATGGCGGTATGACGGCTCATAACTCCTTTGTGCTCTGTTTTGCTGAGCTGGGAATTATTGGATATTTCTGCTGGATGGGCTGCATCTACTGCGGATTCAGGAAGCAGCCTAAAGCGGAAACAACTTCTGCAATAGAGCAGGCAGATACCGACAGCATGACTTCTGCTATAGATAAGGAAAATATTTTTGGCAGCAGAATGGCGCTGACTGCCTACCTGGTAGCCTCATTCTGGTTGTCACATACCTACTCGCCAATACTATTCGTTTATATGAGCCTTCCCGTATCCGCACAGATTGTCACCGGAAACATGGAAATCAGAAAATGGCGTGATCGGCCGCTATCCGGGAATGAGATAAAAGTGATCGGCGTGATCTGTGTCGTGTCCTTCGTCCTGATTCGGATGCTGTCAGACAGACTTCGCTAAACCCTGCCCACGTTTATATGCTCGGTTTGTATGAAATATTGATGGAATTGAATGTTTTTTTGCACACCTCCTCACTCCTCGGCAATTGTTTAATAGCACACAAATTTTTTGTCTATATGGTGTCATGACTCAGCCGCTCATCATTATTGGAACTGGTGGAAACGCCTGCGATATTCTCGACGTTATTGAAGCTGCCAACGCAATCAAGCCATCCTGGAATGTAATCGGATGCCTCGACGATGGACGTGATATTGGCGCAGAGTTTTTAGGATTTCCTATTTTGGGAAAGCTGGTGGACGCAGCAAAATTTGACGCGTTATTTATCAACGCGGTCGGAAGCGACCGAAGCTGCTGCAGGAAACCAGAAATTATTCAGAGCACAGGACTGGATCGCACTCGCTTCGCCACTCTGGTACACCCACAATCAAGTGTCTCCTCCAGAGCGCAGATCGGCTTTGGAGTATGTATTAACTTCGGTGTGTCTATAGCGGGCAGAGTATTTATTGGAGACCATGTCAGCCTGGGTGCGGGATGTATTATCGGGCACGATGCGGAGTTGACAGACTACTCCGTGATCGCACCCGGCGCAGTTATAAGCGGATCTGTTCATGTGGGAACAGCATCTTATATCGGGGCCGGAGCCAGCATTCGCCAGCAGATCCGCATTGGCGCCGCATCGATTGTTGGCATGGGAGCGGTAGTTGTTAAAGATGTATCAGACGGCGGGATCGTGGTGGGTAATCCCGCGAAGCCGCTGCACAGCAAAGTTTTAGAATAGTCACGCAAGGATTTTTATTCATGCCGAAAAATGCCATACGAGTGGACAATCTCTCGAAAAAATTCTGCCGAAGCCTCAAGCAAGGCATGCTCTACACCACAACCGATGTAGCAAGAGATATGCTCGGGCTTGCCGGGAAGAACGAAACACTGCGTGCGAGCGAATTCTGGTCCATGAGAGATGTCTCCTTTGAACTCAAACGCGGTGATTCTCTGGCGCTCATCGGTGTGAACGGAGCCGGTAAGAGCACACTGCTGAAGCTGCTGAATGGGATTATTCGTCCGGATGCAGGGCGCATCGAAATACATGGACGCATAGGCGCTTTGATAGAAGTCGGGGCCGGCTTTCATCCCATGCTCACCGGACGTGAAAATGTATATGTAAACGGCGCGATTCTGGGTATGCGCAAAAAAGAGCTGGATAAAAAGTACGACGAAATAGTCGAATTTTCCGGGCTAGACCCTGCGGTGCTCGATGCGCCGGTTCGAACCTACAGCAGCGGCATGTACGTTCGGCTGGGGTTCGCAGTTGCAGTGCATACCGATCCGGATGTTTTGCTTGTGGACGAAGTGCTCGCTGTCGGCGATGCTCGGTTCACTGGCAAGTGCCGAAAAAAGATTGCTGAACTTCGTGATAGAGGAACGAGCCTTGTCTTCGTTTCTCATAGCCTTTCGCTGGTAGAAGAAGTATGCAATCAGGGCATTATGCTTGCCAATGGAACGATGCTGGCTTACGGCAATGTGCATACGGCCATCCAGGCGTACCGAAGTTACCTGAACTCGGATACGCAGTCAAAACAAATTTCCTCCGGAGACACTTCCAGCGATTCTATACCTACGGTTCGCCTGCTGTCTGGCGAGATGCTCAACCTCGATGGAAACCATACCTCACTTTTGGAGTGTGGTGAACAGGCAATGCTGCGGCTCACCATCGCCACCACAGAAAAAGTAACTTCTGGAGTGCTTTCTGTGTGGGTTGTCCGGGCGGACGACCAGCAGGTAACCGGCATAATCTATCTTGAGGTCGGATCGGATCTGCCACCGCTTCAGAGCGGTGAGCTAATGCTGAAATTCCATTGTCAGATGACTCCTGGGGAATACAAAATAGGCTGCACATTTTCCACCGACGGAGAGCATGGCCTCGTCGATGAGATAACTGCATGTGCTGTTTCGGTGGAGCCTGCACGAATCAGGCGAACTCCAAATGTAGGGGCATATATGCTGGATGTGAAACTGGAAACGAAAGCAAATTCAAAATCGGATCCCAATTTTTCCGAACGCGAGATGGTTGCATAGACTATCAGAACCTGGTATTGGTGGTGACAAATCAAATGAATACAACTAAAACTATACCCATAGCCCGGCCTTCACTAGGTGAAGAAGAGGCAGCGGCTGCTCGTGAAGCGATACTTTCCGGATGGATTACTCAGGGGCCGGAAGTCGCGCGATTCGAGCAGGAGTTTGCAGAATATGTCGGAACACCTCACGCATGTGCTGTATCGAGCTGCACTACAGCACTTCATCTGGCGCTTCTCGCTGTTGGCGTTGGCGCTGACGACGAAGTAATCACTGTCAGCCACTCTTATATCGCCACTGCGAATGCGGTGCGCTACTGCGGCGCCAATCCCATCTTTATCGATATCGATCCTCAAACCTTCAATATGGATCCCAAGCTGATCGAAGCAGCGATTACCTCCCGAACCAAAGCGATTCTTGCTGTGCATCAGATGGGTCTTCCTTGTGATATCGAAGGAATTTTGGAAATGGCGAACCGTCACCACCTTCCGGTTATCGAAGATGCAGCTTGTGCAATCGGAAGTGAGATAGAAATTAAAAAAAGCTGGCAGCGAATTGGCAGCCCACTCGGAACCATCGCCTGTTTCTCATTTCATCCGCGTAAGGTGCTCACCACTGGTGACGGTGGTATGCTGACAACCACCGATCCTTCCATTGATAAGAAATTCCGGCTATTGCGCCAGCACGCGATGAGTGTTTCAGACACGAAACGGCATGCATCCGATACAGTAGTTTTTGAGGACTATCCCACGCTGGGCTACAACTACCGAATGACCGACATCCAGGCCGCCATTGGAAGAGTTCAGCTTCGAAAGCTGCCTAATATGCTGGCTCGACGAATCGAAGTCGCGCAAATGTATAAAACGGCATTAAGCAAAATTCCTGGCCTGATTGCCCCAATTGTCCCGGATAATGCCCGTCCCAACTATCAGTCTTATCCCGTACGGGTTACACGCGATTTTCCCATGGATCGAAATCAGCTGATGCAGATTTTACTTGACCAGGGGATCAGCACCAGACGGGGAATTATGAATGCGCATCAAGAGGAGGCCTACTACTATCTTCCTCCGCAGTACCTGCCGCATTCGGAACAAGCAAGAGACACGGTAATACTCCTGCCGCTCTTTTCTGCTATCTCGGATGATGAGGTAGACAGAGTAGTGACGGCCCTGAAAGACGCTTTCCGCAGTAAATCGAAGATATCGCATGAGTACGCTATTGAAAGCTTGATAATTTAATATGCAGTAATCAGATTTAGTTTGCATTTGGTAATGGTTTTATTATTTTAACTAAGCAGTATGGTTTTCAAAAATGAAAACAAAGGAAGAGTGATCAATGAAAAAGGACAAGCGTGAAAGAAAAAGGCTTACGCGCCGAGACTTTCTGCAGTTAGCATCAGTTTCTGTTGGATCTATGGCGCTTACATCGATGTCTGAGCGGTCTGCCTCGGCCAGCAATAATCCTACCACCACGGAAAACCTGAAGACAGGCACTGATTTGTGGCAGCTTCAGGGCGACGCAGGCTATCCCAGCCCATCAAGCCCGGTAGGTACCGGAATAGGAATTGAAGGATACGCGTCGCTGACCAGCGTTAATCGTGGCGGGTCTATTCAGTTCTTCGTAAACACAGGAAATTCTGGTTTCAGCATCAATGTCTATCGTCTTGGGTGGTATGGTGGAAAGGGCGGCCGTCTTGTCGCTGGGCCGCTTGTCGATCCCGTATCGGGCACAACCGTTTTCACTGGCAAACGACAGACTGTTCCCTCACCGGATCCCATTACTGGGATGGTTGAATGTAACTGGACCAGCTGCTATACTTTGAACGTACCCTCCCCGGCGAACGACCCTGGCAACAACTGGCCGAGCGGAGTATACGTTGCTGTGCTCAGCACCGCGACAAGTAACGATGCTTCTTATATCCTCTTCGTTGTGCGCGACGATTCCAGATCCTCCGACATTTTGTTTCAATCCAGTTTCAATACCTTCCACGCATATAACAGCTACGGAGGCAAATGTCTTTATGATGCGTATAGTGTGGGTGGACGAGCCTCCAAAGTATCGTTTAATAGGCCGTTTGCCGTCAGTTCCAACAGTGGCCTTATCGGTGGAATGGGCGCTGCGGAGTTTCTCATCGGTAGTGATGGCGGCTCGCCCGGTGGATGGGAATACTGCGCACTTCGATTCCTGGAGCGAGAAGGCTATGATGTAACCTACTGCACTGACGTCGATACGCACTCCCAAACTTCCAGCAGTAATAATATTCTCGCCCACAATACTTTTCTTAGCGTCGGCCATGATGAATACTGGTCGCAGGAAATGCGGGATAACGTCACTTCTGCAAGAGACAATGGAACTAAACTGGGATTCTTTGGCGCCAACGCATGTTACTGGCAGGTTCGTTATGAAACCAGCCCGGCCACTGGCGCGCCGAATCGAACACTGGTTTGCTATAAAGGCAATCCGGACAGCACGCTCAGTGCAGGCACTCTTGATCCCTACTACACAGGTGGTGACCCCGCAAAAGCAAACCTTATCTCTGTACGCTGGAGAGATGGTTTAGCTGGATCTACTCGACAGGCTCGCCCGGAAGAAGCGCTCGTTGGAACTATGTACGATTATGGTGCTGATGCGGTTGCTGCGAATATGTCCGTAATCAACACTAACAATCCCATTTTTAGTAATACAGGCTTGTCGACTGGCAGTACGTTAAACGGGCTGCTAGGATATGAAGTTGACCGCATGCAGCGTGGCGGTCCAATGGGCTCTTCGGCGGCCATAAGCCTTGCAAAAACCCATTACACCGATGGAAATAACTACAATGCCGATTCCTCGGGCTGGTCCGATATGACACTCTACGTGGCATCAAGTGGAGCCTCTGTTTTTGCAACAGGAAGCATCAAGTTTTCCTGGGGGCTGGTTGACTGGCCAGTCAACGAGTTCAACCTTAGAACATCTGTTTTGAACACGAGTGCCAAGCAGCTGATTCGTAATTTTCTGGCCCGACCGCGCATTATGCCCATCGCAAATGCAGGAGGACCTTATTTTGCCTCCGCAGGCGCTGTAATATTGTTCGACGGTACTAAATCTTACTGTCCGACAAACGGCGGTACCATCACCAGCTACGCCTGGAGTTTCGGCGATGGGACCAATGGATCAGGTGCGGGACTCCAGCATACCTATACAGCGAGCGGTAACTACACGGTTACTCTGACAGTTACCAGTTCGTTGGGTGTTTCATCCACAGATACCGCTCTGGTCAGCGTCGGTATTCCAATTTCAATTTGGAGCGGGGCTGATGTGCCTTATACTGTTTCTACGATTGATACCAACCCGGTTGAGCTTGGTGTGAAATTCCGATCAGATCTTACTGGAACTATCACCGGAATTAAATTTTATAAAGCGACAAAGAATACCGGGGTTCACGCCGGCAGTCTGTGGAGCAGCACAGGACAGCTTCTTGCTACCGCTCAATTTGCGAATGAAACGGCATCAGGGTGGCAGCAAGTTACATTTTCAGCGCCAGTAAGCATCCAGGCCAATACGACTTACGTAGCTTCGTACCATACAAATGCTGGCTACTACTCTTCAGATGTTAACTACTTCACCTATGAGCCATACGATAGTGGCCCGCTGCATGCACTTGCAACAGGAATAGACGGTGCGAACGGACTATTTGGTTACGGATCAGGAGGTTTCCCAAATCAGAGCAGCCAGGATGGAAACTACTGGGTAGACGTACTTTTCTATCCTAACGGCACCAGCAATCAGCTGAACTCACCATCGATTACGCAGGTTACGCCCATCGCTCACGCTACCGGAGTTGCGAAGAATACAACATTAACTGCGACATTCAGCAACACCATGGACCCTTCGTCCATCACCGGAAGCACCTTCTTCCTTGCCGACAGTGGCAATCATCTGATCCCAGCCTCTGTCAGTTACGATCCAAGTACGCTGACTGCTACTCTAACACCAACCAGTCCGCTGGTGGGAAGTGCGATCTACACGGCCACTGTGCTTGGAGGCACAACCGGAGTTAAAAGCAGTGCCGGATACGCGATGGATACAAGCTACATCTGGACATTCCTCACTCAGGCTCTCTCAATATGGAATGGGTTAGCGGTATCCTCGCCTGTGGCTACAGGAGATACTGCAGCGCTCGAACTTGGATTAAAGTTCAGTTCTGATGTCGATGGTCTCGTCAATGGAGTTCAGTTTTACAAGGCTACGACGAACACCGGTACACATACGGGCAGCCTTTGGAGCAGCAGCGGCCAGCTTCTGGCACAGGCAGCCTTTACAGGGGAATCGGCTTCCGGCTGGCAGCAGGTAGTATTCTCAACTCCTGTCCAAATATCAGCCAACACCATGTATGTGGTTTCCTACCATACCAATACAGGCAATTACAACTACAGCAGCGGGTATTTAAATACCTCTTATGACAATGCACCACTGCACGCACTTGCAAGCGGCTCATCCGGTGGCAACGGCCTGTTCCAATATGGGGCAGGAGCATTCCCGACGGGCAGCTACAACGCTGGGAACTACTGGGTAGATGTGCTCTTTACAGCGGTGACTTATCCGGTAGTCAGCAGTGTGACTCCTGCGGCAGGAGCTACAGGTGTATCGAGCGCCAGCCTCCTCAAGGCAAAATTCAATAAAGCCATGAATGCGGCGAGCATCACAACCAGTACTTTCTTCTTGAAGGATAGCAGCAATAATTTAGTGCCTGCTAACGTGAGTTATGACGCCGTAACCTTCACAGCAACGCTGACCCCATCCGTGGCGCTAACGGCAGGAACTACCTACACAGCGGAAGTGCTGGGAGGAAGCAGCGGAGTAAAAAGTTCGATTGGCGAAGCGATGTCTTCGAACTACATCTGGTCATTCGCTACTGCAACGGCCTATCTATCACTTTGGAATGATGGGGCAATTACCAGTTCGGTTGCTACCAATGATCCATCTGCAGTGGAGCTGGGAGTGAAATTTAGCTCCGACTCTTCGGGATTTATTCAGGGAATCCAGTTCTACAAGTCCACCACTAACACGGGTGTACACACCGGAAGCCTCTGGAGCAGTACCGGGCAGCTTTTAGCCCAGGCAACTTTTGCAGCTGAATCTGCATCCGGCTGGCAGCAAGTGCTGTTCTCATCGCCAGTCTATATCAATGCGAATACGACTTACGTAGCTTCATACCATACGAATAAGGGTAACTACAACTACACAAGCGCGTATCTCAACACGCAGTACAACAATGCTCCTCTGCATGCACTTGCAAGCGGCGCATCGGGAGGGAATGGATTATATCTCTATGGTGCTGGAGGCTTCCCAACCGGCAGTTATAACGCGGGCAACTACTGGGTAGATGTCCTGTTCACAGTCGCGTCCTTGCCCAGTGTGCTTTCCACAACGCCGGCAAGCGGCGCAACAGGAGTAGCAGTAAGCAGTACGATTGCAGCGGCATTCAGTAAGGCAATGAATGCTGCCAGTATCAACTCCACGACCTTCATCGTAAAAGACAGCAGTAACAATTCAGTAACAGGCACCTTGACTTACGATAGCAGTACGTTCATTGCAACATTCACACCGAGCAGTCCACTTGTGGCTGGAGCCACCTACACAACCACTATTGTGGGGGGAAGCAGTGGAGTGAAAAGCGCTGTTGGGGAAGCCATGCCGGCCAGTTATACCTGGTCATTTACTACAGCGGCGCTGAATCTTACTTTCCAATCACTTTGGAATAGCGCAGCGATTTCGCCGAGCGTAGCAACGAACGATCCTTCTGCTGTGGAACTTGGACTGAAGTTTACGTCGGATACAGCCGGATATATCCACGGCGTACAGTTCTACAAGGCTGCAAGTAACACGGGCACCCATGTGGGCAGTTTGTGGAGCAGCACCGGCCAGCTGCTTGCGCAGGCTACATTTACCAACGAGACTGGTTCCGGATGGCAAAAAGTGCTCTTTACCAATTCGGTGCAGATTACCGCGAACACGACCTATATCGTCTCGTACCATTCCAACCAGGGTAACTACTGTTACAGCAGCGCCTATCTGAACAGCGCCTATAACAACGCTCCGCTTCATGCTCCGGCGAGCGGAACTTCTGGAGGTAACGGCCTCTATCTCTACGGTGCAGGCGGCTTCCCGAACAGCAGCTACAACGCTACCAACTACTGGGCAGATGTACTGTTCTCCACATCACCATAAATGCGCGTAGAGACCGCATGTGATTTGAAAATATGATCATGCAAATCTCTCTTTCCAATGGGATAAGCTGCTGCAGCTTATCCCATTTTTTTCATTCCGAAATGTATGCACATTTCAGATTTTGGATGCATCTATAACACGTCCTACCTTCTAATTTCCTGGAGCAAATTCGTTATGTCTGTTGTCAGTGTGATCATTCCGTGTTATAACTATGCGCATTTTTTGCCTGCCTGTGTGGAGAGTGTACTGAATCAATCCATAACTGTGAAGGTACTTATAATCGACGACTGCTCTACAGACAACACTCCTGATGTGGGCGCAGGACTTTCTGCAAGGGATCGACGTGTTCAATATCGGCGGCACTCTGTAAATGCCGGGCACATTGCGACTTATAACGAGGGCCTGCAATGGGCCGACGGTGATTATACAGTTCTGCTGTCGGCGGACGATCTTCTAACGGCTGGATCTCTAATGCGTGCTGCCAGCCTGCTCGATTCGAATCCGGATGTAGGGTTTGTATATGGCGCTGCAATCAAATTCGATACTGGGCAGCAGCTGCCCCAGGCGAACGTGGTCGACAAGGATAATAAATACAATATTCAGTCCGGGCATGATTGGATTAAATCTCGATGTGCCGACGGAGGCAACTGCATCTACTCTCCTGAGGTAATGGTGCGCACTGCGATACAAAAGCGAGTGGGCGGCTATCGTAAAGAACTGCCTCACAGCGGCGATCTGGAGATGTGGATGCGTTTCGCGGCGTACGGTGATGTCGGAATTCTAGAATCAGAACAAGCCTATTACCGTATTCACTCCCAGAATATGCATGTTCGCCAGTATTCCGAACAGCTAGTCGATCTAAAAGAGCGTAAATCTGCTTTTGATTCCGTATTTGAGCAGTGCCGTGATCGAATCCATGATCGAGAATCGCTCCAGCAGCTGTATCTCAGCAGCCTTTCCAAAGAAGCGATCTGGGCTGTGTGCGAAGCGTTCGACCGCAGCGAAACATCTTCATTTTCATCGTCGGATTTTCTTAAATTTGCGGTCGAAATCTATCCTGATTCCAGGATGTTAAGCGAGTATTCCAGCCTGAGAAGACGCATGCTGCTAGGCGGCAGAGCATGGAGTTTACTCCGAAGATTATCAGGTAAAGATAAGAAAACGTTGGCCTACAGTTAAACGGTGAGTGGAACCTTTAAGGATATTTCAGATGATATCAGTAGTAATCTGCACCTATAATAGAGCAGCGAGCTTGAAAGTGACTCTAGAGGATATCGCGCAGCTCATTCCGCCTGAAAATCATTCCGTAGAGATACTCGTCGTTGATAACAACAGTTCCGATAATACCGAACAACTGTTGCAATCGGAGGGTCTTTGCGGCGCGTTTCCAGTTCGATATATTAAAGAGACAAAGCAAGGTCTCTCTTATGCTCGAAACCGAGGAATTGAGGAAGCAGCAGGGGAGTGGATTGTATTCACCGATGATGATGTTCGAATAGAGCCTGACTGGCTGAAATCGCTCATCAGAGGCTGTACTGAAAACAATGTGTTGGCTGCCGGCGGTGCGGTATATCCCATATGGCCATTGCGAGTTCCAAAATGGATTGCCAAAGACGGGCCTTTTTTACAGCACGGTGTTTTTCTCCACTACGAGCCTTATTCAAATTCCAAAATTCTGGATATGGCTGACCCGGAACCATTCGGCTGCAACATGGCTTTTAGGTCAGAAGTTTTTGCAAAATACGGCTTGTTTCGCACGGACCTGGGCCGCACCGGAAAACGGCTGCTTGCCGGAGAAGATACGGAGATGTATGCCCGCTTAAAATCACATGGAGTTCCTGTTCTCTTCGTAAAAAATGCACGGGTCAATCATCCCGTGGAAACTCAGCGGCTCTCACTAAAGTACTTTTTCCGATGGAAATACTGGGCAGGATATAGCGCAGCAATGCTGGAGCAGCCGGTTTCGAACCCTGGAATTCCCAGATACCTGTATCGGAAATTCATTCAAAACATTATCCATTCGTTAAGTTTCGGCTTTCGAGGCAGTGTTCAGGGTTTGATTCACTATCTTGGAATCAGTATCTCCGTGCTTGGTGTGATGAAAGCAAAAAAAGAGTGTCCGATTTTTGCGCCTGCTGCGGCTCCCTTAGCAATTCCAGCAGACCAGTGAAAAAAAGCGTTCCATCAGAAACCTATTAAGTTTGATGATACTCCGTTAGAATAGATAAGGCAGTAATGGATAAACTACACACAAGTTGCTTCGATCTTTCAGGCATGTCCGATGCGTTTTCTGAGGAAGAAGGCTTTCGCAAAAAGCGTTCCGCTACAGTGAGCGTGGTAATTCCGGCATATAACTCCGCGAAATATGTTGGCAATGCTATAGAAAGCGCACTGGCGCAGACCTATCCGGCAACCGAGATTATTGTGGTGGATGATGGTTCCACAGATAATATAGCTGAAGTTGTGAATAAATATGCAGCTCCGGTGAAGCTGATTCGCCAGTCAAATGGCGGACCAGGGGCAGCCCGGAATCTGGGAGTCAGAGAATCGAATGGCGAGTGGATTGCGCTTCTCGACGCAGACGATACATGGCTGCCGAACAAATTAGAACGTCAGATGCGCACCAAGTATGCAGATGAAGTGGGCGTGATTCATAGTTTTGCAGTCGGAGACATACGCACAGAATGTATTCCGGACGAAGCGACCTTTGAGGATCTATGGTATCAGAACTGTGTCGCGAACTCTTCCGCTCTTATACGGCGGACAGCATTCGATTCCGTGGGCGGTTTTGATGAAGATCGCGCTCTCATCGCCGTGGAAGACTATAATCTCTGGCTTCGAATAGCATCAGCGGGCTGGAAAGTTCTGGCCTGCAGGGAAGCGCTTTGGAACTATACGCCTGCACCAGGAAATTTAACCAGCAATCTCAGAAAAATTGCGGATGCCGAATTCACCAATTTTCATAAGATATCAGAAGAAATGAAGCTTTCCAGCAGCGCTATGAACAGTAAACGAATATCACTTTGCGAGGAGTTTGGTCGGGCATTTTTCTATACCCGTCAGTTCCATGCTGCGCGACCACTCCTCGCGCGAGTATGCCGTCACCGCCCCTCATTTGGCAGCCTCAGCCGTTATACCGCTACATTTTTGCCCCGGTTTCTCCTGAATCATCTGTTCCCAATCGATTGATCCTACGGTTTCGCTTCATGATTAATGTTATTTAGGAGCTTGTATGTTTTAATTGCAAGCAAAATCGTATAGATCGTGCTGAATTCGTTGGAATCTTACAGCTTTACTAAAGATTTCGATCGTTTTTGCCAAAAAATAGGATATGTGGAAAAAAATATTAATTTTCCTCTAGTATTAATACAATGAATGTGTTATCATATATCTGCTCAATCAATTGTTCTTCCCCCTAGACGGGCTCTCATGATTAAGCATCCTAGGCGACGCCTAACAGATCAAATCAAATTGATTTTGTAAGACGCTGCACCGGAACCCAAAGAGCCAGATGCCTGCATTACTCCTACCTGACTTCTTCAATACTACTGTTGCTTCCCGGTCAGTTCAAATGTTTTTGCTGTAAATGTTCAACACTAGTTGCGACACTGTGCTGCTGCACGCCGATTTTACGGAACAAACTCTGTGAAGTACGTATGCATACAGCTTTTGCGTTCGCATCAGTGACTCTTCTGAATATTAATTCAGCAAGAATATGTATTCGGCTTTAGCTGTAAATAGAATGACGTCTTATCTCGCGTGTGCACTTGGCTGCACGCGATTAAAATGATGTACCGTTCGTGCAAATTCCTTCGATCACCTTTGCATGAACTTCGCAGTTAACCCGATTTGTTTAGGGAGGCTTATATGACTTCTTCGCATCCTTTGCGATATGACAATGCGGCTACAAGGAGTAACCGTCTATGGCTATGGATTGCTGCTTTATTTCTTTTCTGTTTTTCACAAATATTAATACCGATCAAACTGGAAGCACAAACGGTGGCATCTGCACATCCGCGGGTGTGGCTTACCCCTTCTAGATTATCTCTTCTAAAAACCTTCGCTGCAAGAAATACTCCGCGCTGGCAAAAAGTAAAAGCCGCTGCAGATTTTGCACTTACCAGCTCAAATGCCACGATTTGGGGTGATGACGGCGCTGGTGTGGAACTCGGCCTCGCGTACCAGGTAACAGGCAATGCTGCTTACGCTCAGCGCGACATTCAACTGCTGACTGCAGAAGCAGTATCATCCAACGATCTTTCACAGGGCGGCGCCTGGTGGGGTTATCGCTATCTGCCAGACTACATTGCCGCTTACGACTGGTGCTACGATCAGATGACAACAGCTCAACGCCAGCAGGTGGCAAAGTGGCTGATGGACCGTGCGGATGCAGTTTGGCCGGAAACAAATCCTTCCAGAGCAGGCGGATGGGGCCTCTGGCCTTCGAATAACTACTACTGGGGCTATATGTTCACCGCGCCTGCAGCATTTGCAGCTTATGGTGACGATCCCACCACCAGCGGCACAAAATCAGCGCCAAACCGACCGTTATATCATATCAATCTGGGGCTGAAGCACTGGAATAATGATGTCGTGCCATGGGCAAATTCCTGGGGCGTAGGCGGAATGTTTGCAGAAAGCACAGGATATGATGCTACCTTCTACATGGGAATGTTCACAGACAGCTATTTAACTGGTGGATCAACGGATCTCACGAATAATGGCGGTACCTCTTTTGTGCGGGATAGTATCTTATGGCGAATTCACAGCACTACTCCTACATTGAACCAATACTATCCGCTGGGCGATAGGCCGGGCAATGCTGGCGGCTGGCTGGGTGATTTCGATCGCTGGCGCATGTGTATTCCCATGACCGATACACAGGATACTACAGCGCAATCTTATGCTAAAACATGGCTGAATTCTATCTCGCCAAATCTTGATACTTCAAGAATTATGTGCGGCTACGATTTTCTATACTATAATGAGGACGCACCATCAGGCAGCTATACTTCGCTCCCACTTTGGTACTACGCATCGGGTCCAGGAATTCTGCTGCGCAGATCTAACTGGACCACCACCGCTTCCTACTTTGGTATCTGGGCAGGCTCGTTAGAAGAAGCGCATCAGGATTTTGATGTCAACGGTTTCCAGATTTTCAAAGGAAGCTGGCTCGCCGGAGCTGCTTCACTCTGGTCAAACACAGGAGAGATCGAAGATACGGGCAGCCATAATAATCTGACTTTTGGCAATGCTGGCCAGACCTGGCAAAATCCCGGAAATGGAGATCCTTCCGAAGCGGGGTGGATGCTAAAACAGGAAAATACTTCCGAATATAGCTACTTCGCCGGTCAGGCAGCGCCAGCCTATCGAGTAGGCGGAAGCAATCCGGTATCGGACTATGTTCGAAAATTTGTATATCTGCCAGGTGATGAGTATGTGGTTCTCGACAGAGTTAAATTGGGCAACCCAGCGACCACGAAAGAGTGGCATATTCAAAGCGAGAATGCACCAGTAATTAGTGGGCGAAATTTCACCATTACCAATGGTTCCTATCAGCTCAATGGCCAATCACTGCTGCCTGCCAGTGGTGTAACGCTCGCCAAGGTGAGCATGTCCAGCATTACAGGTGGAAACTCATCAGGATATAGAGTGGATGTAAAGGTTGCCGATAACACGGCCTCCGACTTTCTTCTCCATGTAATGCAGCTTACCTCAGCAGGCACTGTGGCAGTTCCAGCACAATTGATTACTGCGACCACTGGAAATATGTATGGAGCGTTCATGCCCTCAAACGGGTATTTAGTGATGTGCGGTACTTCAGAGCTTGTTAAAACAACCGTTACATACTCTGAAACATCAGCTATCGTGACTCATCATCTGGTACTCGATCTCACGCCGAGCACCAATTATCAGATCACTACCACCAGTCAGACAGATGGCAGCGTCACCACCATCAACCAGACTACTTCAAATGTAGGTTCACTCCGATTCGATGTGCCAGCAGGTGGTTATACCGTATCGGTGCTTTCTAATAATGTGCAGCTGCCAGCAACCCTGAACAGCCTTGCGCTCTCGCCCGCCAGCGTCGCTGGAGGCACGTCCTCACAGGGCACAGTAACTCTCAGCGCCGCAGCACCAGCGGGTGGTATCACCCTCACGCTATCGAGCGATAATAACACAGTAACGATTCCAGCAAATGTCACCGTGGCTGCTGGAGCCACAACGGCAAATTACCTGATCTATACTACTGCGGTTACAGCTGATACGAACGTAAATCTCTCGGCGACATTCAGCGGGATCACCAAAACAGCGGTTCTTACCGTGCAGGCTCCAGTCGTGGTATCGCTTAGTTCGCTAGCAGTTTCTCCTGCAAGTGTATCCGGTGGTACTTCCTCGACAGGTACTGTAACTCTATCTGCCGCGGCTCCCACGGGAGGGACAACAGTCACTCTCTCAAGCAGTTCGACCTCCGCTGTCGTTCCTGCAAACGTAATTGTTGCTTCAGGCGCTAAGACTGCTGCATTTACAATTACAACGAAAGCCGTCACTGCAGACACTGCGGCTACAATTACTGCAGTTTCCGGAGGACTCACGAAAACAACTATCCTGACTGTTCAAGCGCCTGTTCCTGCAACGCTCAGTACGCTGACAGTCACTCCTGGAACTGTACCCGGTGGAACCTCTGCAATTGGTACGGTTACTCTTACAAACGCAGCGCCTGCTGGCGGCACTACCGTAACTCTCTCCAGTAATAATACTGCGGCGACAGTACCTGCTTCTATCTCGGTAGCTGCGGGTGCCAAAACACTGGCATTCTCAATTACCACTACTAAGGTAACAACCAATACCTCAGTCACGATTACCGCTGTTGGAGGTGGGGTAACGAAGACAGCTGCACTTACCGTGCAGAATTCATCGGTTACCCTTAACTCATTAACGTTCTCTCCGAGCACCGTCACTGGAGGTGGATCGGCAGTTGGAACACTTACCCTGAGCGGGCCAGCGCCAATAGGTGGATCAGTAATCACGCTCCTCAGCAGCAGCGGATCCGTCATAGTTCCTATCAGCGTCACCGTGGCGAGCGGCGCCAGTTCTGTTTCTTTTACGGCAGCTACGGGTGTGGTAACAACAGGTGTTACTGCCACCATAACCGCCGGACTATCTGGAACCAGTAAGGCTGCAACTTTAGCAGTACAGCCAGTTTTGAACAGCGGTGGTTTTGTAATGGGGACTGCTTTTGGAGGACCTTCCGTTACAATCGAAGGAAACAAGTGGCTTTCGTACTCCTCTGCCCTGAGCAAGGGATTTTCACAAAGCGGAGGCAGCCTTGGCCAGACTTGGAATGTGACTTACCTTCCATCTCCAGATTCGAATACCAAAACCATGCTGAACAATGGTCTCTGGAAAACCGGAACCGCAAATGGAGTTGGTTTTACTCTCTCTCAGACGCTTGCAAATGGAAGCTATCAGGTCTATCTCTGGGAAGTGGAAGATGGCAGTAATCACTCCAGAAATATGAACGTGATCCTGCAGGGTTCTACAGTAGCCACAGGGATTGGAGATCAGCTGGTCGGGCATTGGAGTAAATATGGCCCATACCCAGCGACAGTAACCAATGGAATATTGACCTTAAAACTAGTGCGAGGAACGAAAGGCGATCCCCAGGCAATGGGTATAGCCATCTTCAAAAACTAGATTGGCATAGACGCATTCCTGGAAATGTGACCCATCCATCCTTTCCAGGAGTGCTTTTTATTTTCGGAGATCATTACTATCTCTGTATTGTTAATTTTAAGGAAAGCGTTATCTAGGAGAAGTATAAAATGCAAGTTTTTAGCACGAAAATATCCCGTATATTAAGAAATATAGGTCTTACGGGGTTAATGAGTCTCAGTTTATCCTCTATATGTTCGGCAGCCACCTACTATGTTGCGCCGACAGGAAATGACAGCGGAAGCGGATCACAATCTTCGCCCTTCAGGCAGATTCGCGCAGCCATATCCAGGGTGCATCCGGGTGATAATGTACTGGTATCAGACGGCAGTTATTCTGGCTTCGACATCAAAAATATTGCTGGAAGTAACATTGCTCCCATTGCAATACAAGCTCTTGGTGCGAGCTGTGTAGTGACACCGACAACCGACCGTCCCGATAACAGAGATACCATATTCATTTCCAACTCTTCCAATATCGTTCTCTATGGTCTCACCTCTTTCAATGCAAATCGGGCGGCGATTCGTATCGACCACAGCCAATATATTACAGTGAAGAATGGCAAGTATGGTAACAATACGGAATGGGGGATATTTACCGATTTTTCCGATAACCTGCTGTTGGAGTCGAATGAGTGCTATGGCAGCGGTATCCAGCACGGAATCTATGTATCGAATGGATGCGTGAATCCAATAGTACGTGGAAATCTGCTGCATGATAATCATGGATCCGGCCTGCATATGAATGGGGATGCAAGCCAGGGCGGATCGGGGATTATTACGAATGCACTGGTAGAGAACAACACAATTTACGGAAACAGTGTGGCTGGCGGCGGTGGAATAAATATGGATGGAGTGCAGAACTCCACTATTCGAAATAACTTGATCTACGGCAATCATGCAACAGGAATTTCCAGCTACCGGATAGACGCCTCCGCGGGACCATCCGGTAACCTTTACGCTAACAATACAATCGATGTACCGGCCGGAGCGCGTTGGGCTCTGTTAATCACGAATACATCTGGAATGAATACTGTTCGCAACAACATTCTGATCAACCATGATTCTTTTCGTGGCGGGCTGGACTATGGTTCGACCGCGGATGCTAACAATGTCGATAGTGATTATAACATTTTGGATAAAATCACGACAGATGACGGCACGACGGTCTACTCATTGGCCCAATGGAAAGCCAAGGGACATGAAGCGCATTCGTTATCTGCCACCCCGAGCGCACTCTGGGTTAATTCCGGCAGCGCAAACTATCATTTGCTCTCGACTGCGCCTGCGATTAATGCCGGCCAGATTATTTCGAGTATCCTGACTGATCTGGACGGAAATCCGAGGCAAGTTGGCGGGTCCATGGATATTGGCTGCTACGAATATCAAGGTATTCAATCTGCAGTTCTTAGCTCCCTATCGATCTCGCCTGCTTCCGTTTCGGGCGGCAGCTTATCACAGGGAACGGTGACATTGAGCAGTGCAGCTTCCGTCGGCGGGATTTCCGTTAATCTTTCCAGCAGCAGCATTAATGCGATGATTCCTGCTTTTGTAAACGTACCCGCTGGAGCTGTATCCGCAGCATTTACTATTACCACAAATAGTGTCTCTGCGGACTCCACGGCGGTCATTAGCGCTGTGCTTGCGGGAGTAACCAAAACAGCAAACCTGACTATTCAGGCAAATTCCGGCTCATTCGTGCTCGGCATTGCCATCGGTGGCTCTGCAGTTACGATAGATGGAAATAGCTGGCTTAACTATGCTAACGCGTTGAAAGCGGGACTTACGGTCAGCAATGCAAATCCAGCAAATACAAATCCGGTCACCTATGTCCCTGCCCCTGATTCGAATGTGGCCAGTATGCTCAGCCGCGTGCTCTGGCGGTCAGCGCCTTCCAATGGAATCGGTTTCAAGTTGAAACAGCCACTTTCCAACGGAAGTTATCAAGTCTACCTCTGGGAAGTCGAAGATGATGGCGACCACGCCCGCAATATGAACATACTGCTTCAGGGAGTAAACGTAGCCAGCGGAATTGGTGACCAATTGCTGGGGCATTGGAGCAAGTATGGGCCATATAATGCGACCGTTACCAATGGATCGCTTTCTATCCAGATAGTTCGCGGCACTAAAGGCAATCCTCAAATCAGCGGCATTTCTATTTTCAAAAAATAGAATAAGTCGGTTTCAAAGCGGATGTGCTAAAAGGTTCGTGATAGTTTCCTCTTCATTGAAGAGATGCTGTCACGAACCTTCTTCGTTTCTCCCCTTCGCTGCCTGAAAATATCTTAATCAATTCACTCCAGCTATTGCACGAACAGGACATTCATAGCAGTTCATAGATAACGTGTATTATTGCGATGATAGTACAGCGAATCTGTGTGTGTAAAGAGGAAAGGAGCAGTGTATGTCGATCTCTAGCCTGGCCGTGTTATTTTTTTGGGCCTGTTGGGCATCTATCGCTGGCACCTACATTCTATTTCCCTTGATGCTGGCTGCATTCGCAAAGCACCGTGGGGTGCGGACTGAATCGCACGCGGAGGATTTGACTACAGAAAACCTGCCCGATATAACCATGGTTGTTGCCGCGTTTAATGAAGGATCGGTGCTGCAGGCAAAACTTGAAAACACCTGGAAAATAGACTATCCTGCGGATAAGCTGCATATTGTGATCGGTTCGGATGGCTCCGCCGACGCTACTTCAGAGATTCTGAGCAGCTGTCAGGATTCGAGGCTGATCTCTTATCTGTTTAAGGAGCGGCGCGGTAAAATTTCGGTTTTAAATGACCTGATGGTTCAGGTTAAAACAGAGATAGTGGTGATGTCCGATGCGAATACGATGTTTGCGAAAGATTCGCTGAGGAAATTGGTCCGCCATTTTCAAAATCCGAATGTGGGCTGTGTCAGCGGGGAGCTGTCTTTGGAACAAAAAGGCGGCGTATCCGGGGAGGGCCTCTATTGGAAATACGAAAGCTGGATCAAGCGCAATGAAGGCCGACTGGGGTTTCTAATTGGCTGTAACGGGGGAATATTCGCTATTCGAAAAGCGCTGTACGAACGCCTGCCAGCATCTACTATTGTTGAAGATTTTGTTCTGACTCTAAGAATCCTCGAGAAGGGATTTCAGGTTCGCTTCGAACCTGAGGCAAAGGCCACGGAGCCAGCCTGTACTTCCGCAAGAGCGGAAATGATTCGCAAAATAAGAATAGGGGCGGGCGGATGGCAGGCAGTCCGGCTGACGGCGTCCCTGCTGCATCCTCGTTATGGAATGCGGGCCTTCGCATTCTGGGGACACAAGGTGCTGCGATGGCTGGTTCCAGTTTTCTGCCTGGTTGCGTTAGCAGCCAACGTCGCATTGCTGAGCTCTTCGGTCTATCAGGCGCCGTTTGGTCTGCAGCTATTGGGCGCAGCCGTCGCGATCTGGGCATATCGAGCCACCGAAAGAAGGCCGCTTCCAGGTCTGCTCAGGCCTATAGGTTATTTTTATCTGATGAACTATGCACTTGGATGCGGTCTCATACGGTATATTTTTGGCACTCAAAAAGTTACGTGGGACAGGGCTGCACAGATTGGTTAGTCTCTGATTTGATCCTAGAATCGGACCGTATCAAAACCGCATAGAGTCGCACTAAAAAAACAAAATTATGATGGATGGAAATGAATGAATACAGCATCAATATCGGATGTGTCGGCCATATGTGACATAGACGCACTGAGACAAGCAGAGAAAAGTTATCGAGATCTGCTGGAGGTTGAGCCAGGAGCTATGGATGTGCGTGTCGATCTAGCATGGTGTTTGTTCATGCAGGCAGTTCATATGGCAGGGCAGGAGAGTGCAATTCGGAATAATGGTCTGAGCAGCACGGGAAATAGTGTGTGGCCGACTCCGTCGACTGCGCTTACGATGCAGGCGCAGGCGCAGATGATGCTGAACGAGTGCCTTCAAAATGCAGTTACCGTCACCCAGCTGAGCACAAGCAGGCAGGATCAGATGGTTATGAACAAGCTGGAAACTCTGGTGAAACTAGCTTGCGGCGAAAAATTGATCAGTTCTGCACGAATAAATGCATCCAGGATTCTGGCAGATCTTACTCAGGCAGTAATGCGATCTGATCAGGATTCCTGCGAATCCTGAAGGTAATTTTAGAGCTAAATCTAAAATTATAAACATCCCTGAAATAATATTAGATAAAAATGTTTGCTTGTTAAAAATTATTCTCTAGTTTTTTCTAATTTCATTAAAAATATTGAAAATCGGTAGATTTTGTTCTGATTGGCATACTTCTTGCAATTCATATAAATAGTATTGATTCAATCGAATGCCTGATAATGTTATCAATTCTGTGGTGGCTCTCTGAAAAAATCTACTTTTAGTTTACATAAGATTTATCCTTCAGCCCCCAGTGAATTCCTTCCACAAAATCAGGTTTAAACGATTAATTAGACTGTTGATGCATAGTATATCATCTTCGACTGCAATATTATAACAAAATAGTAATACCGTTCCAGTGATAGATATATCGATGAGCTGACACTAAAGTGATGCTCGTAAGAATGTATTTGATGTCTTGAGCATCTGCAGAATTCGTTATTAAAACGATACTGCAATCCGAACAAGTCGCAGAAATTATATTTTTTTAATTCGCCCAAATGTAAGAAAGTAAGGA
This sequence comes from Chthonomonadales bacterium, assembly GCA_038203935.1. Lineage (GTDB taxonomy): Bacteria > Armatimonadota > Chthonomonadetes > Chthonomonadales > Chthonomonadaceae > JANXSG01. Next base: position 13,179 of record JBBRDM010000015.1, on the reverse strand, counting down.
GACCACAATGTTGTACGGAAAACTAAGCCTGAGAGGGCAAGGCTGTTCCGAGTTCAGCGTAACTGAAGAGCGAGAAAATTACCGTAATTCTGATAACAGGTGTGCCCCTTCTGCACCGCTCCGTTCAGCTAGAAGCGCCCAGGAGCAGACGCGACATTCGTCTGCAAATCCATTGAACCGTGAAGAGTTATATGCTGAGTTTGAGCCATTAGTACGGAGACTGATTCGACAATATGGTGGTACTGCGGAGCTGCGACACGATCTATTAGGCGAAATTTATTATCGATTCTGTGCAATTTTAGAAGCTTACGATCCTGACCGCGGCATTCCGTTACACCCATATATTGTACGACAGCTCACTGCAACCACCTATACTTATGTCCGGCAGAACTGGCGGATCGCTTCGAGAGAGATGGAGATTAAGGAATCTCAGGCAGACTGTGGATTTGGCTGGGAGGAAGATCCCACGATGTCCTGGCTGCAGTCTCTTTCGCAGCAGCAAGTCGCCTCTCAGCTCCCTGAAGCTATGGAAAGAATTCCACGCCGGCAGCGACAGGTGGTTATCTGGCGCTACTATGAGGAACGAAGCTTTGAGGAGATTGCAGGTCTATTGTGTGTGCAGCCCGCCACAGTTCGATCTTTGCTTCGGCATGGACTGACCAATTTACGAAAGTACATTCAGGATTCTGGTGATTCCATGAATGAGGCAACATCAAAAGTTCGTAAAGGTTAATATTGAAATACACCAGATACTCTCAGTATCTGGTGTATTTTTTTGTTTATTACCAAGAGCAAACTGGGAAAATTAAATTTCGACTGCAGCGAACTGTTTGGTTTGGGATGATTTTAAACAGGCGAGGATGACTGCAAGCGCCCTTCGCCCTTCTTCCCCACTTATCTCCGGCGGAGTATTGTTCATGATGGAACTGATGAACATATTTATCACTCCGGAATCACTCTGGCCTCCCGCTTCGTTGGACTGCATTTTACCCACTTCGTAGTACTGTTTCTCACCGCTGGCCAGCTCCACGACAACTCCAAATCGCGGATCTGCGCCTAATTTTAGAATTCCCTTGCTGCCATAGATCACAGTGGTGTTGTCTTCGCCTGAGTAGTGCGTCCAGGAGGCAACTAGTGTTCCGATTGCGCCACTCGCCGATTTCAAAATACAGACGGCATTATCATCGACATCTCCCATCGGTTTATCCAAATGCTCGACCATCGAGGCTGCTTCTACGATCTCTTCTCCAATCAGCCAGCGAACGAGGTCGGCCTTGTGTACGCCGAGATCGCCCATCGAGCCCACGAATGCCTGTTTCTTATCAAAGAACCATCCTGTCGGCCCTTCAATGCTCCAGCTTTCCGGCCCGGGATGTTGGAACGAAGTTCGAAACGTGATTACTTTACCGATGGTGCCATCCTGAATCAACTGCTTGGCTTTGACATGGGCCGACATAAGCCGCTGATTATGCCCTATCATCAGGTATTTGCCTGCCTTTTCGGAAGCAGCTATCATATCTTTGGCTTCTTTGTCGGAGGTCGCCATTGGCTTTTCGCACAGGGTATGTTTCCCAGATTTGAGTGCAGCAATGGTGATTGGCGCATGAAATGCGTTCGGAGTGCAGACACTCACTGCGTCCACGCCTTTTAAATCCAGTATGTCTTCGTATTTGGTGAAGGATTTTGCGCCATATTTTTTAGCAAGCTTCTCGGCTCTTTCAGGGAATCTATCTGCGAAAGCGATAATCTCCACGTTGGGATTGGAAGCATACTCGGGTGCGTGACGATGGGTGGCGATGCTGCCGCTGCCGATAATGGCGACACCTATCTTCTTCTTTGCCATATAAGTGTTCCTCATATTCTGGGTAAATTGTTGGCGCCGCAGATCGTGTTTCAGTTTCAGTCATCGATTTCAGGTTCAGTCTGCCCGCCTCAGTTCGCTATTCGACAATCCGGTTGATTGTTCCTTCAGCATCTCTTTATTTTGCATGCGATTAATTCTTTTAGCATTTTCCCACGCTATAGCATTTTAGTGCTTTCTGAAGGAATCGAGCGATCAATTGGGCAACATCTGCCAAATCTATACTTGATCGGAGGATCCCATGTCACGCGTCTCTTATTTCCAGAGATTTTCACAACGCGAAAATCACGCGACAAATAATACACTGCTTATTTTACGATTTTTTAATCAGGCTTCACCCTACAAACTTCAAAGTGCATTAACATCCTTAACAGATTTGGAGTTATCCATCGGATTGACGTTTGAACAGCAGGTTCATATACATCAGAATGTGCCTGATGCGCTAATCACTCAGGAGCCATTTCAGATTTTTGTCGAAACTAAACATGGAGGGGCATTAATTGCTGATCAGATCGAAAAACATATAAATAGTATAGCAAACTATACGCATGGACATGTGCGAAATATACTCGTCGGACTCACTAAAGAACCTACTACTCCATCTGTAGTCAATCGTTTTCGAGCCTTAGCCAGGTCGAAAGGAATAGACTTTGTAGCAATAACTTTCTCTCAGATTGTAGAAGTACTTCGTTTACAATGCGCTGAATACGAAGTCGATTTATTAGAAATTATCGATGACTATGAACAATATCTCAGTGAAGATAAGTTACTGGACGTATCAAAAAACCGAATGGTTGTATTTGCTGGAGGCGATACTTTTGAGGATAATAAGCGATTTGGCCTTTACTACGAACCAGCTACACGCCTCTGTAAGAGCAATAATCAATTTATTGGGATATATAAGCAGAAAATGGTTGGGCTAGTCGGTAAGCTCGATGCTATTGTGGTTTGCAGTAATCAGAGAGATAAGTTAAAATTCAAGTGTGAGTCTGGAACCTTGATCGAAGCCCTCAAGAAAAAAATTATTGATGCAATTGAGAGCATTAAATATCACGATCTTAAAATCATTCCCTATCGTTTTTATATCGTTGAAGGTTTTGAGGAAACATCATTAAGAAAGGAGACTCCTGGAGGATTACGGAGTCACCAATATTTAGATCTTAGTGAAATAGTAAATAATATTTTTGATCCCCATAAAAACTACAGCTCTATCGATATTGCTAATCAACTCAAAGGGATGACATTTAAATAACCTAGCTGCGATAAGCAATTATTTAGCTCAGCGATCTACTTTATAACATATCTGACAGCTTTCGTGAAATTTTCATTCGGGTCTTTTTAAGCCTGTGTTGTTTTGCTCCTCGGGTGTTACGCATGTCGTGGTTGCTAGTTCTATTGAACGTTTTACTGATTTGCTGTCAAGGCTGATAGTGAAAAATACATAACCACATCACTAATATTAATCATGCATTGAGTCAAATTGCAGCTGCCTGCGATGTATCAAACATCTCGTATACGCTGCTAAATCAGTCACTCAATGTTTGGGTTGATAAGGAATATTTTTATCAGATTTTATAGTGATGCACCGTGTTTCTTCAGGAAATTCGCTGCCGTAGTCGCCTTGTGAAACTCGGTTTCATCGATTGGTTTTCTGCCGTCCTGATTCACGGCGTTTATATTTGCGCCGTGCGCTACCAAAATTTCTGCGACCGCTTTCTGATTGCCATGCGCAGCAGCGTGCAGAGGAGTATCTCCCCAATGATCGTTACTGTTCTTCGCATTGACATCCGCACCGAACTCCAGCAGGACTTTAGCTACTTCTGAATGACCTTTCCAGGCTGCGCAGTGAAGGGGGGTCGAATTGTCGATATCTCTGGCGTTTACAAGTGAGGCATCCGCTTCCAATAGCGCGCGAACTCCGGCAGAGTCGCCATTTTTGGCACCCTTGATAATCAATTTTTCAGTATTTGGAGGAGGGGCAGACATGATATTTTCTCCCGATATCTCAGCGGTGATAATATTTATAGATCTATTGTTGGCGCGGGGTCCGTCATTAGATAATCCACCGCAGATGCTTCGTACAGTAAGTTTTCCAGATCGAGGTGCCGGGTAAACATCGCGAGCTTGCCATCTGGAGCGGCAGGCCACAACTCTTTTGGTCTGTCCCAGTAGAGTTCGAGGCCGTTGAAGTCGGGGTCGTGCAGATAGAGAGCTTCGCTGACACCGTGATCGCTGGCGCCATCGAGAGAGATTCCAGCATCGATCAACTTTTGTAATGCGACAGCGAGCGCACGGCGTGTGGGATAGAGAATTGCGACATGGTATAGGCCTGTCGTACCGGGAGCAGGAGGTTTACCGCCTGCACTTTCCCAGGTGTTCAAGCCGATGTGGTGATGATAGCCGCCTGCGCTGATAAAAGCCGCCGAATCGCCAAGCTGCTGAGTGATCTCAAAACCCAGCACTCCACAATAGAAGTCGAGCGAACGCTTCAGGTTAGAAACTTTCAGATGCGTATGCCCGATTCGCACACCCGGATCGATAACTGAGTTCATAGGAGTCCCTCTGAATTCCTGAATGTAAATTCGAAGGTAGAATCACTACCCTCCTGCGATGGCTCCCACAATCATAAGTGGCTCCTCTCCAGATACGATAGAATCTGGAAGCGGATTATCAGGCGGGTCGTGAGAGATATCCTGTTTGCAGGCGAAGAAACGCAGCCACGAACGGCGTTTAACCGTTCCATGATGACGAATGGTACCTCGCAGCATGGGATATCTGGCCTCCAGAGCGTCGAGAACGGTAGTTATAGTTGGAACCCCTAAAACTTCCAACTCCACATCGCCATCGACTCCAGCCAGAGTTCGCAGGTGTGTTGGCAGATATACCTTAATCATAAGAATTTCTGTTCCTCATTGATTTGATTCAGCCTGAATAAATGGTTCTGTTACAAAATGCTTAGCGTAATTAGTTTTAAAACAGAAACTCAAAAGCAATATTTTACATGGAGGAACAGGACGGTCAGGATAGACGTTTTATCCTGACCATTCTGTTCCTCCATGTCATTTAAAAATTCTAGCGTTACTAAATTATCAGCGAATCTCATCAGTGGAATGTCTGGACTTCGACTGAGAGAACTGCTGGCAGATCCCGAACAATGGGAGACCAGTTGTCGCCAGAATCCGGAGAGGCATAAACTTGGCCGCCTGTTGTACCGAAGTATATACCGCAGGATTCGAGCGAGTCGACACACATGGCGCTCCGCAGTACGTTTACGTAGCAGTCGCTCTGCGGCAGGCCGTTCGTGAGGGCTTCCCACTCCTCTCCGCCTGTGCGATTCCGATAGACCCGCAGTTTGCCTTCTGGAACGTAATGCTCCGAATCGCTCTTGATGGGTACCACATAGATCGTATCTGGTTCGTGCGCGTGCACATCTATCGGGAATCCGAAATCGGTGGGAACATTGCCGCTGATTTCACGCCAGTTGTCGCCATAGTCGTCACTGCGCATAATGTCCCAATGCTTCTGCATAAAGAGCACATTGGGACGTGAAGGGTGCATGGCTATTCGATGGACGCAGTGGCCGACCTCCGCATCGGGATCAGGCATAAATTGCGACTTCAGACCATGGTTCGTCGGCTTCCATGTAGCACCGCCGTCGTCGGTTCGGAAACAGCCTGCGGCGGAAATAGCCACGTGCAATCTGTCCGGATTCGAGGGATCCTGAAGAACGGTATGCAGGCACATTCCACCTGCTCCCGGCTGCCACATCGGGCCGGTATCGTGGCATCGCAGCCCGGATAGTTCTGCCCACTGTTTTCCGCCATCCGTCGATTTGAACAGAGCGGCATCCTCTACTCCTGCATAGACAGTATCCCTATCAAAGAGCGACGGCTCGAGATGCCAGACTCGTTTAAACTCCCAGGGATGCTGTGTGCCATCATACCACTGATGCGTTCCAGGGACGCCATCATAAGTAAATTTGTTGCTTTCGCCTTGCGGCCATCCCTGCGGCGAGACTAGGTCTTCAGGGCTGCTTCCAGGGGTAGCCCAGGTCTTGCCGCCATCATCGGAACGCTGGATGATCTGCCCAAACCAGCCGCTCGACTGGGATGCAAAGATTCTTTCTGGATCGACTGGTGAGGCTTTTACATGATAGATCTCCCAACCGGCAAAATGCGGGCCATTGACCTCCCATTTTTCACGTTTTTCATCAGAAGTAAGTATGAAAGCGCCTTTGCGCGTACCAACCAGTAGTCTAACTCCGCTCATTCTCAGCTCCTATTCATAAAATTTAAACCGTTCACTATTTAACACTTAACCGTCTTGCGTTTCTTCCCGACATTACCACGATCTATCGCTTTTTGAATATACTCTGGCGCATAGGCGACTTTGCATGCTGTCGCGCCTACATTAACAGAGACTTTCCCGACTTTTTCTGCGGTTTGGATGGCATCCTGCGTTAGCGGCGCTACATACGAACCCACAGCAATTATAAAACTATTCATTACAGAACGAACACGGTTAGGCTGATCGTGTATCGTATTTTCTACCCGTTGCAACAGTTTTTTCAGTTCAGAAATATTTAGATCTTCATCCTTTTTAAGGGATACCAGGCAGCTCAAAGTCGCCCAACCGGAGGAAGCGACATTTTCCTTTTTTGATTCTATCCATTCCAGCGCCAGCTCATAGCCATGGCTGCCTTCCGCAGCTACCCAGGGTACTGTGCTTTCACTGAGTGAGTAGCAGTTCGCCTTTTCTGCCCAATGATTGAGATCACTTCTAGTCATTTGCATGTCATTCGCTATGAGTCCGGCAAAATACATGGCATCATAAATTCCAGTATCGTAAAGATCCAGCGCAAGCTGATAATCCATCTTAATGCACCGCTGAATCTTTTTCATATCCTCGATCTTCACCCCAAAAAGAGGTTCCACCATGCCGTGATTCATCAGCACCTTTTTAATAGAGTCTCTGCCCAGCGCTTTTAATTCTGCTACGACTTCTTCTGAATTCATAAATTATCTCCTGTATATTTTACGAATAGCATAATATTGGGAAGCTCTGATAGACGAGAATGCGGCAGAAATTTATAATCTCTTATTCGCCAGGTAAAGCTTGCATACCCCCGTCTGGTACATTTTCCAGAGGTTGAAAACTCCCGTGTATTACATTTGCCGGAGGTTGAAAACCCCGTCTGGAAAAAGCGGTCGTTCGTTATATTTTCCGAATTGATCCGGAGGTTGAAAACCCCCGTCTGGAAAAAGCGGTCGTCTTTCAGACGGAATGCAAGTCCTTCGGACTGGAATTCAGATCGATATTAAGCCCATGCAGGGAGCTTGCGACTGGAGATGGGCTTCGCAATTCCAGACCTGGGTTTCAACCCAGTGTCTAAACGCATGGAAAAAGCGGTCGTCTTTCAGACGGAATCCCCTTCCGCAGGACGGTTGGCGGAATGCCTCACAGACAGGTCGTTTATAGCCTGGAAACGATTTGGTTTTTGCAATACCAGACCTTCATCCGGTGTAAAAAATTCTGGTGAAGCAGGTGGTATGGACACGAAATAAATTCACTGTCTGAGCGCAAGTGTTCATGCACTTCTTAACGTGAGTACCCAGTCGTTGTATAATCCTGAGCTGGGCGCAGTGAAAATATGACTGCTCCCTGCGGTGGCAGCGCCTGCAGGAATAGTGATTCCGGTTCTCGGGTCGAACCAGGATACCGACGCATTTCCCAGCCGCACTCCATCCAGGTTTAGCTGCATCTTACCGCCGATGGGCAGATAAGCAAAGAGATAACCAGTTCCGGCAGTGACCCGGGATCGGGCGGGGTCGCCGACAATACGCTGCTGGGCCGGCGATCCGGTAGTGAATGGAACGGATTCCATCAGCTTCCGAAGGTGCTGCATCTGCCATGCTCCAGAAAACTGAACAGCCTCGTGCCAGGGTGTATCCGCATAGGCGATTGCTGGATGCCGCGCCGAATCAAAAAACTGCCACACATCCTGGCACCCATAGCAGATGCCGCAGCCACCTGCAAATACACTTCGATACGCCGAGAGCCGCACCTCATAATCTCGAAATCGGCCGGTGTCATTCTTCCAGTTCACCGGATGGTTTTCATAGTTGAACTCGTCATCCAGTGTCGGTTTTATCGGCTGCAAATGGTAGTCACGCTCGATCATCGTGGTGTTATCAATATCTCTCGCATGATGGCCGGACTGGATTAAATTGAATGCGAGCCAGTCGTCTTCCTGAAAATCTTCAGAGGATGAACGCCCGCCCTGCGGATGAAAAGTGATGAGATGATTTCCCTCATCGCCTTTGCGCAGACCGTGTGCAAGCGCGCGAAAAGTCTCTTTTTGGGCTGGAGTATCCATTTTTCTATCGCCGCCATTGATCCACAAAAGATTTTTAACATTGCGGTATCTGTTTCCCAGCCATTCACCATAAACAGCGGCATTTTCAGGATTAAAGATTTCCGGGCCAGCTCCCCATGCCTTGTTCACCTTATCTCCCCAGGCAGGAAGAAGACCGACAGTAAGCCCCTGCTTATTTGCCTCTTGAATAACCGCATCCACATGGACGAAGTACGCCTTATTCGGATGCAGCGGATTCACGTCGATAAGCGCCAGATCTCCATTTCTATTCGGCTCTGTGAGACCATCGAACTCTGCCAGGACAACCATCTGAATCACATTAAATCGCTGTTCAGCCCGAACTCTAAAATACTCTTTCGCTTCTGTTAGAGTAAGTCGATGAAGCAGTTCCCAGGCAGTATCGCCTAGATAGAAAAAAGGCCGGCCATCATCAGTCTGAAGATAACGACTGTTCGCTGTTACTTTTAACATGTGCATCCATACTCCGGCGTTGGGGTGTATTCAGGCTCATGGAGGGTAGTGCTATTTCGATGTTCACCGTTCTGACGTGCTGATTCCTCCTGTCCACATTACCCCCTATCGGGAATTGGGGCTTGTTATCGGCACCAGCGATTGCAGTCTGCTGTCTCGTAAATAGAGCCCTCCCCATGTGAGAACTCCGATAAGAATAGGAAAGTAGAACGGCTGGCCTGCCCGAACATGGGTTGCGGTCGCGCCTCCAAAGTAGGCTGTGAGCAGCATTGCTCCGAGTATGGCGGTATTAGGGATGGCGTACACTGCGGTGCAGATCAGTCCCAGTGCTCCAATGGTTACTGCGAGGTTTGCTGGAAGTCCAAGTTTACTGAATGCATCGAGTACAGGCGCAGCCCTCATCAGTTTCGCAACTCCGTCTAAAATCATGAAAAGGATGACGAATCCGCTGATTATATTTCCCGCCAACCTGCTTTTTTTCGTAACCATCAATTCCTCCTGGGTAGTTTTAGTACTCTCAACCCGACCCTTCTCCCTTATTCCCTTGTATCTATGAGGAAGAAGGGAGCTAGAATAGGATCAGTTTCGCTGCGAATTCAATTATGATGGTGCGGATGGCGATTTAATACGGACATGGAATATGTTCGCACAGTTCTACCCTCAACCCCGACCCTTCTCCCTGATTCCCTCGTACCTCGGAGGGAGAAGGGAGCTAAAATGATCAAAATCCCTTCGAGTTAGCATAGTCAGTACCAGACTGTAATTTTATCAATTACTCTCCTCTCTCCCTCCGAGGTACGAGGGAATCAGGAAGTGAAGGTTCGAATAATCGCATGTAACCATCATCCCGATGCTTGATTGAATTACATTATTTCTTCCCAACAGCGCACGCTCTGCGAATCTCAATAATTAATTAGCGGGCAGGCATGTGCCAGTCCAGATCACCGTAGATAGTCTGCATATAGTCGATCTGTGCGGTGTGGCCCGTGGTATGCGCGGGCGGGAACGTAGTCACGATACGAAGCGGCGCCTCACCTAAACCGAATGGAAGTTTTACCATCGTGTCCAGTTTACTCGGGTCAAGCTTTTCCAGAAAGGCAACATAGTTGGCGCAGTTTTCGTCCAGCATCTTTTGAGCTTGTTCGCGCGTGGTAAACTGCATCTCCCACTCCCGAAACATTTTATCTGCGACGAATGAATCCGGTGCATCAAAAGGCTTGCCATCCATAAAACTATGCAGATTTTTTATCGCTTCGGCTGAATGCGCTACGATCTGTACTGGTGTTCTTGCGGTGGCAGATGGCGACCAATTCACTTTGTCGTCAGGAGTTGTTGCGAGCGCTCTGCTCATCTGATCTTTGGCGCGGGTTATACTCGCAATCGCGGTGCTGATTGTTTCGTCCATTGTGCATCCTCTTTCGCTATCCATTTATATTATCGAACTCAATGATTATTATTTATGCTGCCTGACCCATAGGTTTTTCGTGGTTGATCATCCAGGGAATCCCGAATTTATCGGTAAGCATCCCGAATCGATGCGCCCAGAAAGTCTCCGCGATCGGCATATCAATTTTGCCGCCATCTGCAAGCGCTGCGAAGAATCGTTCAGCCTCTTCTGAAGAATCGGCCATAATCGACACGCAGAATCCCTCCGCTGGGGTTAATGGGTGACTGGGTGGCGCATCTCCACCCATAAGCACTGCACTGCCAATTATCAGGCGGGCGTGCACGATGCGGCCTTTCCATTCCGGGGATATTTCTTCCGTACTGGGCATGTCTTCATAACCCATCATAGCGACGATTTGTCCGCCCAGGCACTTCTCATAGAAAGTAAAGGCTTCCTTGCAAGTCCCATGAAAACCAAGGTAGTTTACGATCTGCATATCATTTCTCCTTTAAATCACCTGTAAGGATTGATTCGGTTTGTATATATTTTAATTGACATGTCGGTTCAGCGTAGTGATATGTAGGCTGTCTGTCAATATCGGTTCCGCAATTATAATTTTTAAGCGTATCAATCACGTGTTTCGGCCATACTATTCCGGCATCCCTGTCAGCTCGACTACCGGCCTGATTTCGACCGTGCCCCATTTTACGGGAGGCACTCTTGCAGCGATATTTACTGCGTCGTCAAGGTCGTCCGCATCTATCAAGTAGTAACCGCCCAGCTGTTCTCTGGTTTCAGCAAATGGGCCATCCGTCACCAACCGTTTGCCATCTCTAACTCGGACACTGGTGGCTGTCGAGGTCGAGTGGAGCGGAGCCGATGCCAGAAATTTACCCTTTTCGTTAAGCTGATGGACAAGCTGTACAGATTCTACATAACAGTGCTCCCTTTCGGTATCACTTATAGCCTGCTCAGTGCCATAGATCAACAGCATGTATTTCATTCAACAATTCCTTCCCAGAGATTGGATCTGCTATTTGATTGCTCTTACATCGGCTCCCGCGTTAGTGGGTTTCAGCGGCTTTTCGCACCTCTTCAGGAAAATCTTCCATTTCGAATACCTGGCGTACTTCGACCATATCATCTTCTCTCGCGGGAATTTTTTTAGCCCAATCTATTGCCTCTTGTAAAGATGCAGCCTTGATCATCCAATAACCGCCGAGCACTTCGTTCGATTCCGTAAATGGGCCATCTGTGACAACAGCGTTTCCTCCAGGATAGTTCACGCGAGCCCCTTTTGACGATGGATGGAGGCCTTCTCCGGTGATCATCGCTCCAGCCTTGATAAGCTCATCATTATATTTCGACATTTTTGCCACATCTTCGACGTCCGGAGCAAAATCGTCTTTCACTTCTTTGCCCTTCTGATAGACTCCCGGGATCATCAACATCATAAATTTCATCTTAATTCTCCTTGTTCTTACACACCGTTGGATGTAGATTTTACTAGCTGCCAGGCTTGCAGCGAATTGCATTCGCGCTCTACATAATATAGTCGTATAGAAACATTCTGAATCGACACCATTGCAGATAATTCTGAAAATAGTTTTTAGGGAGAGATCAAAACACCGTATTTGAATGTGTGGTTTATGATTTTTCGGATAAATTGTTGGACTATGAAAATGCAGCGGAAATCATAGCACCTTCTTTAATCCGATAAATCTTAGTTCAGATAGCTGAATGCTCTAACATGTGCAGCCTATCCATCAGGAATCGACGTTCCGGTTCCTGCTGTACAAGACTTAACGCACGCTCATAGGAGATTCTAGCTTCGTCCAGCCTGCCTAATCTTCGGCATAGCTCGGCCTTTGCAGAATGCGCCAGATGATAGTCGGATAGATCACCGCGCGCAAGTATCGATTCGATCTGCTCCAGGCCAACTAATAGACCATTACACATGGAAGCAGCCACAGCCCAGTTTAGTTCAACAACTGGTGATGGAGCCATTTGCATGAGCACCTGGTATAGAGCCACAATCTGAGGCCAATCGGTTTCGGCAAAATGTGCAGGTTCCGCATGCAGGGCAGCAATGGAAGCCTGAACTGTATATACGCCAAATCTTCGAGAGGACAGCGCATGTTCGACCAGAGCCTTTCCTTCTGCGATCTGTTCCTGATTCCAGAGAGTCCGGTCTTGCTCTTCGAGCAAAATCAAATCACCGGAAGGAGTTGTACGTGCCTTGCGGCGTGATTCTTGAAGGAGCATTAGCGCGAGGAGTCCCTCGGTTTCCGGGTCGGGCTGCAGTTCAATCAGAAGACGTGCAAGACGTATGGCTTCTCCGGAGAGATCCGCACGGGTCAAACTCTCTCCCTGCGAAGCGGCGTATCCTTCCGTGAATACCAGGTATATCACCTGGCGCACTGTTTCCAGGCGTTCTGGAAGTTCTTCCTGCGAAGGCACTTTATAGGGTATATGCGCAGTGCGAATTTTTGTTTTGGCCCGTACGATTCGCTGCGCCAGTGTAGTTGTAGTGGTAAGAAAGCAGCGCGCAATCTCTTCCGTGGTCAGGCCGCAAACCTCCCGGAGTGTCAGTGCTACCCGGGCTTCCGGGGACAGCGCCGGATTGCAGCAGATGAGAATGAGCCGCAGTCGGTCATCCTCGACGCTTTGATCATCCACATCTTCTGCTGCGATCTGATCGATCTCAATCTGTTCGGCCAGATGGCCGAGTGATGCATTGAACTTTGCGCGGCGCCGAATAACATCAATTCCCTGGAATTTACCGGTCGAGATGAGCCATGACCGCGGATTAGCAGGAATTCCATCCCGTGTCCACTGAATCAGAGCTGCCGAAAAGGCATCGTGGAGTGCATCTTCAGCAAGATCAAAATCACCCAGCAGACGAATAAGAGTTGCGAAGACGCGCCGGGATTCTTGCCTGTATATCTCATCGACAACTCTTCTCACTCTCACATCGGGTGATTCGTTCATGCAGAATTCTTTTTAACCTCTATGATGTAGTTTCGATGAAAACGATCTCCAATATTAGTGATGCGCCCATCGATTTTGCCTTCTTCAGGAACA
>JBBRDM010000014.1:0-49090 GCA_038203935.1 Chthonomonadales bacterium | reverse complement strand
TTGCTATGTCGAACTTTCCCCGGATGGTAATTGGCTGTTCGCCAGATCGAGGGGAATGATGCCGCCCCAACACTGGCTGATATCCGTCCGCAGCGGAGAAATCAAAGCCCGCTATCCAGCCAGCTATTTCGAGGAATGGCTTCCAGACAGTCGTGGTTGGATCGGCGGAAGCAGTAACAAAAAGTCACCGGGACGATTCCAGTTCCAGACTGACGGAACGCCGGCACATATCTTACCCATACTGCCAAAAATTACAGCTGAATTTTTAGGGTTTACTGAAATCGGTAATACGTTGCAAGGAGAATATGATCCATACTCGCGCGCCGATCTCAAATTACATGAAGTGGATCGATTAACTGGTCTTATAAAGCGTACATCACGCGTACCGCTGCCCCCGCTCTCTCTTATCCGAGATCGATCTCTCACCGGACGGCACTAAACTGGTCTGGAAAATACGTCCTCTACTTCCTTCCTTCATGCATAATGTATTTGACCAGCGTAATGTGAACGTGATCTGGGTCAGTAATATCGATGGAACCGCTATGAAGGAACTTGGCGAGACAGAGGTCGAAACTGGAACTGATTATGATAGCAACCTCTGGGTGCAATGGCTGCCAGACTCAAAATACCTAAATCTTAGGTATGGCAATACAATTTACACCCTTCCGGCGGATTGAAGTATAATAACTGTATCCTTCGCGGCTTCGCGCACTTCGCGTGAGTAAACCCAAATGCCTAGAATACTCCTAATTCTCATACTACTTATTCTCTCTATCTCCCTATGCGCTCAGGAAATCGTTAGCGATACCGACAAACCAAATAGCGTTCTTCCCACGTATCAAAAACTACATCCGGCAGGAAGATCAGTTGAGTTTGGTGGCAGGCCGGTCGATCTGGCGATGGCGCCGGATAAAAAGCATCTCTATGTCAAGGATAATCGCGGTGTAGTTGTCATCGACGTCGCGCAGTGGAAAGTCATTCAGGAAATAAACGTTGATGGCGGAACTTCCTTCCACGGAATTGTAGTCAGCAGCGGCGGCCACACCCTCTACGTCACCAATTCCAAAAGCCAGATTGCCGTTGGCAGCATCTCCGATAAAGGATTGATCACCTGGAAAAAACCGATCAATCTTCCCGGTAAAGGCGAATCGTTTCCTTGCGGATTGGCGTTACGCAGTCACGATACTGAGGCGGTAGTCTGTCTCTCGCGAAGCAACAGCATCGCAGTCGTCGACCTAAAAAGCGGTAGAGTAACTCGAGAAATCTCGGTTGGAATAGCTCCCTGGGGCGCGGCGCTATCTCGCGATGAACAGACTGCCTACGTCACCAACTGGGGAGGGCGACGGCCAATACCCACCGACAAAACCGCTGATTCCGGCGGCTCACCGGTACGAATAGATTCTCGCGGGATCGGAAACAGCGGCACACTCTCGATTGTCGATCTCAAAGCGGGGAAAGCGCTTGCAGAAATCGATACCGGCCTGCACCCCTGCGATCTCAAACTCTCGTCTGATGGAACCAGAGGCTATACCTCCGACGCCAACTCGGATACCGTTAGCGTCATCGATACCACAAACCGAAAACTCATTAAAACTCTCTCGACTCGTCCTGGTCAGAAACTCCAGTTCGGAAGCGCGCCTACCGGAATCACGCTTGCTGCCGACGAGAAAACCGCGTATGTCACCAACGGTGGAAACAACACCGTAGCTGTGCTGCCACTGAATAAACAGAATGGACTGTCCGGTTTGATCCCCGCAGGGTGGTATCCGGGAGCGATTATTAGGTCTGGCAACAAGCTGTATGTTGCAAATGTCAAAGGCGTCGGTTCGCGGCGTCCAAATAAGTCGCACAGAGGCTGGAGCGTCTACGACTTTCAGGGGACCGTTCAGGAGATCAAAATTCCGGATCAGAAAGAGCTGACGGCCTACACATCGCAGTCGACCACCAACGATTTAATAGCTCAAATGCGGCTTGCATTGGAAAAAAGAAAATCAGGATCGAAACGAGTTCCTGTCCCAACGAAGACCGGCGAGAGTTCCATCTTCGAACACGTCATCTACGTGATTAAAGAAAATCGAACCTACGATCAGCTTTTCGGCGATCTCAAACAGGCCAACGGAGATTCCGCGCTCTGCACGTTCGGCCGCAAGGTCACTCCCAACCACCACGCGCTTGCCGAGCAGTTCGTCCTGCTGGATAACTTCTACTGCAACGGCGTAAACTCCGCCGACGGCCACTCCTGGGTCACGGAAGGCAGCGTCACCGATCATCTGGAGAAGGCGCAGGGTGGATACACGCGCTCCTATACCTGGGGAGACGATGCCCTGAACTACTGCTCGTCCGGCTTTATCTGGGACAACGTCCTGGCGCACGGGCTCTCGTTCACCAACTTCGGCGAAATGGACTATGCAAGTTCCATCCCGCCTGCCAAATTCTCAGCGTACTATCACGACTATTTCGGTGGTCCGAAAAAGATCCAGTACAAACACAACGTTGGTATCGCAAACCTGAAAAAGTATACAGTCGAAGAGTATCCCGGCTGGAACACCAGCATCCCGGATCAAATCCGTGCGGATATCTTTTTAAAACACCTGCAGCAGTTTGAGGCGGATAACAGCCTGCCGAACTTCACCATTCTCTATCTCCCCAATGACCATATCGGCGAAGATATCTCTCCTGAAAGCTACCTTGCAGATAACGATCTGGCGCTGGGCAAGGTAGTGGAAGGGATCACCAAGAGCCGCTTCTGGCCGAATACTTGTATTTTTGTGGTAGAAGACGATCCTCAAAACGGCTGGGATCATGTCGACGGCCACCGCTCTCTATGCCTCGTCATCAGCCCATATACGAAGCGCAAAACGGTGATTCACTCCTTCTACAATCAAACATCTGTAATCCATACCATGGAAGCAATCCTCGGCCTTCCGCCCATGAACCAGATGGACGCTATCGCCCCTCTGATGAACGGCTGCTTCCAGCAGAGACCTGATTTGAGCGCTTTCTCCCATCTGCCGAACTCTACTCCCCTGCTCGATGAAAAGCATGCTCTCTACCATATCCTTCATAAATCACCCCATACTGCTTCTATTCGTTTCGACAAACCAGATATCATAAATGATTCCCTATTTAATAAGCTTATTTGGAACACGGTTCGACGAAAAACCGCTTATCCATTTATGTATGCAGGCGCACACGGCAGGGGTTTGAAGCGATTTGGATTAATGCTGTCGTTACGTAAAACCATTCCAGATGTGGATGGTGATTGAGTCCGAACGAGGAATTAAAACATATAAGAAGTGTATGTCTGTTAATAATCTTCAAATCTGCCCTTTACAGCGGAGATTGAGCATGGTATAATATGCCTGAAATTGCGGGCTGCTTGCCAATGAGGGGATATCGTCTAGAGGTTAGGACGAGGGATTTTCAGTCCTTAAGCCGGGGTTCGATTCCCCGTATCCCTACCATCCAGGCGGGCACCCTCGATTTTACTTGTGCCGAGGTGGTGGAATGGCAGACACGTACGCTTGAGGTGCGTATGCTCAAAAGGCTTGCAGGTTCAACTCCTGTCCTCGGCATTTTCCATTTTCCAAAAACTACTTTATGGGCGGTTGGCTCAGTGGTAGAGCACCTCGTTCACACCGAGGGGGTCACTGGTTCGAATCCAGTACTGCCCATTCTTTTTAGCCCTCAAACCTCGTTAACATCTCATTTTGCTCCTATATGAGTAACTGCTTTTTGTATCGTGTAATCATTTTACTCTTGTCATTTGACTTCGATTGAGATTCATGGCAGAATATCCGTATTACTGATTTCAGGAGTTCGGAATTATGAATCGAAATTATACTGAAACTAGCAAGATTGGGAAGCGCGGAGTTTTTACGATCCCGATGGTCTTGCGTAAAAAATTCGGGATTAGTGATGGTTCACTCGTGATTGCGGAGGAAGTAGATGATGGCATCTTAATCCGCCCTGCAATTGCAACCCCGATACTGCGTCAGAAGGATGGAGATATTTCTAGACCTGCAAAATCTTTACACGCTTCGGAAAAGATAACGAATGAGCTTCCGGCAAAGCTAGAAGCCATGGTAGAGATTTACTCAGATGAGCGTATCGCTTCCTTTCTTTTGTCAAACAGTGCTGATGACGAGGAATACGAAGCTGCACGGGAAGAAGTGAAAGAGATGGGACTCGATCCAGATAAGATCGATCATTTCACTCCTGATGACCATATGAAATTGACTGAGAAAAACCGTGCCCATATTAAGTCATCAGTATGACTCGCATTTTTGTCGATACAAATATCTTGTTCTCTGCAGCTTTGAAGGAAGGGACCAGGATAAGCTCGCTGTGGGATTTACCTGACGTTCAATTGGTTATTTCAGAGTATGTGCGTTCAGAGGCGATACGTAATATAATGAAAAAGCGTCCACTTGCTGCAAGCAGGCTTACCGAGTTAGTGAGTAGGATGGAGATTTCGACGGCGAATATCGCACTCAAAGATAACTACGGACTTCCGGACAAAGATCGTCCTATTTTGGAAGCAGCAGTGGCATCAGGATGTTCGGTTCTGATAACTGGTGACAAAAACGACTTTTTACATTTGATCGAAATAGAAATTGAAGGCATTCAAATTACTACCGTTAGAGCTTACCTAGAGAGCCGAGCAAAGTAGTATTTACAAAAATCTTCCAGTGTGCATATCGCATCGTTCACATCGAGGGGGTCACTGGTTCGAATCCAGTACTGCCCATTTATCATTTCTACAGGTAAACTGTCCCCTTTTTTTGTGACCTCTTTCCGCTTTATACTCCCTTTGCTTGATATCCTAAATAAACTAAACAGATCTGAGTTCATTTCAAATAACTCAAATCTAATAAACTGGGAGGATGCAGGCATGATGAGAAATTATACAGATATCACGATGGTGCTGGATAGATCAGGTTCTATGGCAGACATCTGTTTGGACACTATTGGCGGGTTCAACACTTTTCTGCAAGGGCAAAAAGAGATCGCGGAAAAAGCAACTTTTTCGTTAATTCAATTTGACCATGAATATACTCCGATCTGCATCGGCATTCCAATCGAACACGTACCACCGCTAAACAGCAAAACTTATGTCCCGCGTGGAAGTACTGCACTTCTGGATGCAATAGGCCAGACTATCGTCACAACAGGTGAGCGGCTCTCCAGCATTAAAGAAGAGGAACGTCCAGATAAGATACTCTTTGTAATTTTGACCGATGGACTGGAGAATGCAAGCACTAAGTTTAGCGAAAGTTCCATTCGACACATGATTGAAGATCAGAAAAATACCTGGAAGTGGGAGTTCCTCTTTATTGGTGCGAACCAGGATGCTATTCTGACTGGTTCGAATATGGGTATCGATGCAGACAGTTCGCTCACCTATGTCGCAGATGATCAGGGTACATCGGATGCATTCGACTCACTGTATAAAATAACTCGAGACTATCGTATCAATTCTTCCGTAAAAGCTGTATTTTCAGATAACGATCGTCAGCGGCAAAAAACAGCCAAACGTCCTTGAGAGATACGTCGAAATGAATGTAGATCGTTTTCGAAAGCTGCATATCTATACCAGATACATATTCCTCTCTGCATTATCCTGCGGAGGGGTTATGATCTGTAATGGTTTCTCTTCCGCTGCAGTTAACGATTTCATACCCCCAACCTATGACCAGCTTTCAAAAGGAATTTCCCAATATCGCCCGATTGATGGCAAGTCGTTCTGGTTTTCACTTGGCGGTGAGGATGATAGTCCGATACAAGCACTGACCAGAGAAAGACTGGATATTGCAGATAAATCGCCTGCGATGTACGGAGTGGCGGAGTGGGCGTATTCGTTTTACCATCTTAAGAACGGCGCACTGGATGGGGCCGGATATAAACATTATGGCGGCTTCCCCACCCTCCCCAAAACTCGGCAGGATGCTAAAGAGGTAGTCCACAGCTACTTCAATCGTCTGCAGACTGACGCTTTCACGAAAGCAACGCCGGATCAAAAGAAACACTTCTTCTCGATCAACGGGCACTACTGCTATCAGCACTTCGGAGCCGAATGGGGATGTGATATAGTTAGCAGCGAAGTCGGCGAAAACATCAACAGCATTCAGATGCATATAGCTTTTACTCGCGGGGCGGCGAGGCAGTATGCAAAACCCTGGCTAATAGATTTCTCCTCCTGGTATGGCCCTTCTATCTTTGATGAGGATCCGACGCGAACCTGGGGCGAGAACTCCAGTCCCACTGGAGGCCATTCTATCAGCCTGCATGAGCGAACCTATCTCGCTTCTTATATGAGCGGAGCGAATATGGTAATTGCTGAAGGCGGATGGCTCAACTACTTCAGGGATCAGACACCGGGTTCAGACGGGAATCTTCCACTTTCTTCGCTGGGTAAAGCAGGACAATCTTTCTATCAGTTCACCAAACGCCATCCCGACCGAGGAATCCCCTATGTTCCAGTTGCCCTCCTGATCGATAAAAATCACGGAATCTACCCCGGTTTCGAAGGCAAGCGAGCGTGGGATGTATTTCCATATACACCTGGCGATCAGAGTATTCTGGATATATTAGACCTTTTTTATCCCGGAACTCTCGGTGATACAGACCAACACGAACCCGGTGATGCTTCGAAAAATACTACAGCATACATGCAGCGAGAGGATCTTCGCCTTGGCGCCGCTCCGTTTGGTGATATTCTGGATGTTCTCCTCACCAACGCCTCACAAAGCGTCCTCAATAACTACCCGGTAATTATCCTGGCGGGCGAACTTACGGCGGATACCACACTTGCATCAAAACTGCATGAATATGTGCAACAGGGCGGAACTCTCCTCACAAGAAGTGCCGATGTAAAACTGCTTCCATTTTTGAGCATCTATCGTCATCACCGTTCAATAAGCATAGTGGAGGGAGACAGAATTAGCATAGGTAATGGAGTGGTATTTCCACCCGGATCCATGCCAATTGGGCGATCAGCTTTTAAGAATCTAACGGGAGGTACCTTAGCGTATTTGTGTGAAACGCTCATACCATTCGATATCCAGGGCAAAGTAGAAACGCTCTATAATCGGACTCCAGATGGCTGGATACTAACCCTCATCAATAACGAAGGAGTTAGTAAAACTTTTAAGGATCTACCGATAATTGATAAGAGTAAAACCCAGTCTGTAAAAATTACGTATCACGGTAAAGACAGTCTTAAATCAGCAATTTTGTGGGGATTAAATGAGGATTCCCAGCTGCAGGTATCTCCTTTAACGATATCGATTCCGCCAGGTGAATCACGCATTATCCAAATCCATGTTAAATAAGACTGACAACTCTAGCATCAGACTTCCGAATGGAAGTCACTGGAGAAAATTATGAAACAGATATACACATCCATTAAATTCGCTGAAATAGGCCTCCTTAAAAGTTTGCTGGAAGCAGAAGGAATCGAATGCGTCACACGCAACCAAGAAATCGCTAACACGCGTGGACTCGTAAATCATACCGGTTGGTATGACCCTGAGCTATGGGTTTTGCAGGATGAGGATTTCGACAAGGCGAATGCAATTCTTGCTGCCTGGAACAGCAGCGAGAAGGTGAATCTGGCACCATGGATATGCCCAAATTGCGGGGAAGAAGTGGAAGGCCAGTATTTGAGATGCTGGCAATGTGATACAGAAAAAAAAGAGGTTTAGATGCCGATAGGGATCAAAGGCATTTTTTTCCAACTGCTGCTGTTTTTTTGTGCATCTTCATGCGTATTCGCAGATGCGATCCACTCTATTCCACTAAAACTTACCACAGCAAATATTCACGATGCGGAATTATATCAGCTCGCAGACGGTACTGCTGAAATTCGTACTACAGGCAGCGATCCCTATATTTTTACTGAGCCGATCGCACAAAAACTCGATCCGAAACTGCAGCACATGCTCTCGTTTGAGTATTTTAGCACTGCTGGAACCGGTGCGATTCAAGTTTTTCTCAATCCTCCGGTGCGCGAGGAGTTCAGTGAATTCGGCAGCGAACTGATCCACAGCGAAGGATTTTCGTCCTACTCCATAAATCTAAAATCTGTTTTTGATAGATTCAGCAGCACGATACAAGGCTTTCGCATCGATTTTGGAAATGAAGCAGGCAAGATAATCCGAATCCGATCACTCGAGATTCGCTCCGAAACGAAACAGGAATTAGAACTAGCCGTTCGAAAAGAGCGTTATCTGCAAAACCAAAAACTGGAAGACAGCCGGCTTCATAAATATCTTACCGCTGATTTTCCGTGCGCCTTAACGAATATACATGTCGACGATAATCAGATCACGATTCAAGGCAGCATTGGAAAAACGCGAGGCAGCCTATTCCTGGCCGAAGCACCTCTATATGAAAATCTTCTGGATATGAAGAAGTATCCTTTCTTAACGCCGATTGTTTCCCATCCCCAAACACAGTTTCAGGCGACAGTGGAACGCTATCGCAAAAGCGGTAAACAGACCATTGATAGACTTCTCTCCAGATGGGTAGTCGTATCCAAAATCGGTGATGGATATAAACTGCTTTCCCATGCCAGATACCCCGATTCCATACAACCTGCAAATCAACTGCCATTGGAAAAACCAAGGAATAAAAAAGGACTGGGTGGATTCAGCATTGGCCGTCCTGTTGAAGATTTAGACGAATTGAATATATCCGCTGCTACCGTTAATATCGTCTTGAATAGTCTTTTCTCTACGGAACCTGCTGCAGGGCGAACCGCATTCCTCTATGGCGGGAGAACCTGGTACAGCCATGATACAGCCGTAGCTCAGCTCGACAGCACACTCCAGGAATCTGCAAAACACAGCCTTGTTATCTCTGCTATAGTTTTAATTGCACAGGCAAAGAGTGCGCCTGAAGGCAGTTTCAGCAGATTGCTGGCTCACCCGGACGCCGATCCCTCTGGAATTTATGCAATGCCAAATGTCTCTTCAGAGCAGGGAACGGCGGCCTATGCGGCTGCTCTCGATTTCCTGGCCAAGCGGTACAGCCGACCGGACAATAGATATGGCAGAATACATCACTGGATCATGCACAACGAAGTGAACGCAGGCTGGGTTTGGACTAATGCCGGTGAAAAGACTGCACTTCTCTACATGGATTTATATCATAAATCCATGCGGATGGCAGAACTGATTGCGCGGCAGTACAACAGCCATTCCAAAGCATTCATCTCGCTGGAACACCACTGGACAATGATTCTGCCAAAATTTTATGCGGGCAGAGAACTGCTGGAACTGCTGTCACTCTACTCAAAGGCTGAAGGAGATTTTGATTGGGGAATAGCCTTTCATCCTTATCCGCAGGATCTGTTCAATCCAAAAGTATGGCAGGATAATGAAATCACTTTCACTTTTAATACGCCGAAAATTACATTCAAGAATCTTGAGGTTTTAGATTCCTGGGTAAAGCAGCCCCGATTTCTCTTTCAAGGGCAAACTGTGCGATCGCTGCAGCTTACGGAACAGGGGTTGAATTCGCTAGACTACAGTGAGAAATCTCTGAATGAACAGGCAGCAGGCATGGCATATGCTTGGAATAAATATAAGAATCTAGATTCGATTGAAGTTTTCGATTATCATAACTGGGTGGATAATCGTGGTGAAGGTGGATTGAGAATAGGATTGAGGAGATTCCCGGACGATAAGGAGGAACCGCTGGGCAGAAAACCAATCTGGTATGTCTATAAGGCGATGGGAACCGAGAACGAAAATAGTATAATTGATAGTTATAAAAAAATAGTTGGTATAAATGACTGGTCAGAAGTCGTGTATCGTGGTAAAATTGAGTAGTAGAAAATGTAATGTAACTGGAGTTGCACACGTGTGCTGTCAAACGTTATTGGATTAAGGAGTGATTGATGCGAGACCGAGTTCCTCATCCTGCCACTGAAATTTCACGCAGGGAAGTGCTGGCAGCTGGCGCTGCTTTGCTGGCTGCGAGTATGGCGCATGCAGAAGATAAACCTCAAACTGCTTTTGGAATGCCCGGTGCATATCGCGGACGCGTGGTTGAGGTGATGCATCCCGGATCTGTTAAAGAGAGTAAAGTACAGTCTGAACCTGTGCAGCAGATGGTTACCCGAGGTATTTGTGAACTCACCGGCAGTAAAGAGGAGGCTTCCGCATGGAAAAAACTGTTCAAGCCTTCTGATATTGTAGGAGTGAAGGTTAGCCCGGTGGGCCGTCCGCTTTCCATAAGTCAGCCTGAGACCCTGCTTGCCATATTCAAAGGATTAAACCTCGCCGGTGTTCCAAACGAGAATATTGTTCTGTTCAACCGCTATGAAGAAGAGATACTCGCCTGTGGATTCGATAAGATTGTTCCACCGGGAGTGAAAATTGGATATGGCGCAAAGAATTACGACGATGTTCAAATTGGACTCGAAGGTTACGATCCGACCAACTACGTCGAATTCGAAAAAGTAATGACAAACGTCGATGCCAGTGTACCCTCTAACCATCGTTCTCACCTCTGTAATGTGGTGAGTAAAGAAGTGACCAAAGTAATCAATGTAGCAGCATTGAAAGATCACGCCTCGGCGGGAATTACAATGGCCCTGAAAAATATGTCCCACGGATTTGTTAATAATGTCTGCCGAACACACACAAGCACAGATAATAACTGGTGCGGCACCTTTATTCCGGCTATCGTGAGTATGAAAACTATCCGGGAAAAAGTAGTTCTTCATATTGGTGACGGCCTGATTGGCACCTACGATGGCGGCCCAGGGATATGGAATCCTCATTTCAAAACATGGGAGTATCGCACCCTCTTTTTCGCGACTGACCCTGTAGCGCTAGATCGAGTGGGTCTGGAAATTCTGGATGCCAAACGGACTGCCGAAGGACTCCCTAAGCTTGCCGAAACTGGCGCGAAAGGGAAAAATCCAGGACATGAGGGATTCGACATGCGGCAGCCGGAACATATTTTGCTGGCTGACAAAGCTGGTTTGGGCGAATCGGATTTAACGAAAATAGATCATCATAAAATCTCTTTACCAGCCTAAATTCGCTTTTGCTGCAGTTAAGGATACATACACGACCTATCGATAAAACTGCATCGATAGGTCGTGTATTTTTGTTGCAGTTCACCAATTAATTGTATCAAGATTATCTTAAAAAGGGCGATAATATAGAGGCATAGATTCGGGTTTTATCTATGAGTATTTGTAACATTTTCACCTCGGGAGTTTTTGCTTGAATCCAGAAGAATCGGGTGCCATCATACTCGCAGGGGGCCAAAGTGAGCGCATGGGGCAGGATAAAGCGATGCTGCCATTTGCAGGCATGACTTTGCTCGAGTATATCCTAACTACTGTGCTCACGATCGCGAGTAATGTCGTAGTCGTGGCGGACAGGCCCGGGAAATATAGCCTTTCAGGCTGCCAGGTAGTTGCGGATACATTTCCCGACTCAGGCCCGGTAGGCGGAATAGTCACGGGACTAATGACTCTCGGACCCGGCAGCCACATAGTGGTGGGATGTGACATGCCTGGCATTAATCCTCAAATTTTACAACTTCTGCTGAAAGCAGCTACTCCGGAATGGGATGCGGTGGTGCCAGAAGTAAATCAGCTACCTGAACCGCTATGTGCTGTTTACAGGCATACGGCAGCGCCTAAATTACTTGGATATCTGGAATCGGGGAAGCACTCCGCAAGAGAAGCGCTCAAGCTTCTCAACACAAAAAAGGTCGGTGAAGGCGTACTGCGGCGAATAGATCCTCAGCTAGACTGTTTTATTAATATAAACACGCCGGAAGACCTTGAGGATTTTCTCGCAAAATCACTCAGAAAGTAGTGTAGCCAACCTATTTGGAATCGGCTAGGCTAATATTGGTTCGATTACATTTCCGTGTACATCAGTGAGCCTGCGCTGAATCCCGTTATGATAAAATGTCAGCCGTTTATGATCTATTCCCAGTAGTCTTAAGACGGTTGCATGGAAATCGTAAACCTGTAAAGGATTTTCAGAGGCAAAATATCCTATCTCATCCGTGGAACCGTATGCTATTCCCGGCTTTAGTCCCGCCCCTGCCATCCACATTGTAAAAGCATGCTGATGATGGTCTCTGCCCGCTGCGCCTATCCCCTGCGTGAATGGAGTGCGCCCGAACTCCGTGCACCAAAGCAGTAAGGTATCTTCAAGCATACCTCTCGCTTTCAGATCTTTTAGCAGGCCTGCCACGGGCTGATCCATCATCGAAGCCTGCAAGGTATGATTATCATGTAAGTTTTCATGAGCATCCCAATTGATGCGTGGATTACCGCCAAACGCGCCGCCATGGATAACCTGGACAAATCTTACTCCACGCTCGAGCAGCCGTCTTGCTAAAAGACAGTTGCCTCCAAATCCAGCAGTAACTGGATTTTCCAGCCCATACAGTTTTCGAGTAGAAGCGCTTTCTGATGTTACTGAGACTGCTTCTGGAATACTGGTCTGCATCTGTGCAGCCAGCTCGTACGAATGTATGCGCGCAGCTAAGGCGCTGTCGCCGGGCGTCTCGGCCAGATATTCCCGGTTCAGTTTATCGAGCAGGTGCATCCCCGCCTGTCTCTGATGAGGATCGATTGCATGCGAAGGAAACAGGTCCGGAACAGGATTGTGCACATCACCAAATGCGACCCCTTGATGGGAAGCGGGCAAAAATCCTGAAGTCCAGTTGATGGAGCCCCCGGCGGGAAGCCCACGTGGATCGGGAAGTACGACGAACGCAGGCAGATTCTGATTTCTTGTTCCCAATCCGTAAGAAAGCCAGGATCCCAGACAAGGAAATCCATTCATAGTAAAACCTGTATTCATCGAGAAAGTGGCAGGAGTATGGTTTGAGTTTTTAGAGGTCATCGATCTCAGAAAAGTGATATCGTCTGCACACTCCGCCAAATTTGGGAGCAGTTCACTTGCCCAGAGCCCACTTTGTCCACGCTGCTTAAACTCGAAAGGGCTTCGCATCAGATTACCTGGCTGGCCGAAGAAGGTATCAATCTTTCCTTTATTCGTAACGGCTTTCCCATTCATTTTTACCAGCTCAGGTTTGAAATCAAAAGTGTCTATATGGCTTACTCCGCCCATACAAAAAACTTGAATCACTCTTTTCGCTTTTGGAGCGAAATGGAGCACAGGCGTGTTTTCTTGGGAAGATTCCGCATTTGCATCTTCCCCCAAAAGACATGCTAATGCTACCGCACCCAGCCCCCCGCCAATGTTTCCCAGGAAATCTCGCCTTGTGGGCAGCTTGTCCTCTAGAAAATATCTTTTTGATGCGTCCACGGATCGTTCCTTATCTTCCAGCATTTAACGAACATACAAGAATTCGCTGGAATTCAGCACTGCCCAGCAAAACGTTTCGAGCGTATTATTTTTCAGAAATTTCGTGCCTTCGATCAACTCTTTTTTACTTACTTCACGCCCGTATGCTAAATTATAAAGGAGCTTTAATTCCTGTGCGGGCTTGGAATTGGAATCATGCCGAAGTCTTTCAGCCAGCAGCGAAGACTGCCGCATGACAAAAGAACTGTTCATGAGTTCGAGTGCCTGCAGCGGCGTTGTCGTGATGGATCTGTGGGGAGTTTTTGTCGAGGGATCAGGGCAGTCGAGCGATTCCAGAAGGGGATTCTTGGCAGACTGAACACTCATGCGGTAGATGCTTCTGCGATTGAAGTCAGGAGTATCCGAATCTACCAGCTTGTAGAAATGGGCATTATCCACAAACTCTTTGAATGGCCGGAAACTTGGCCCGCCTTTTTTATCAATCAAAGCTCCACTAACGCTCAAAAGCTCATCACGAACTGCTTCTCCTTCAAGCCGTCTTGGCGCAAATCGCCACAATAGTCGATCGTCGGCATCTTTCGCACCATAATCCGAAATATATGCGGAGGATTGCCGATAGGTATTCGAAAGCAGTATCAGTCGATGCAGCGGTTTTAATCTGCCACCGTTGTTTAAAAATGATTGAGCAAGCCAATCCAGGAGTTCTGGATGTGATGGTTTCTCGCCATTAAATCCAAAATCGCTGGGTGTCTCAACAATCCCCTTTCCGAAATGATGCAGCCAGATTCGATTTACAATTACCCGCCACGGTAAAGGATTATCAGTGCTTGAAATCCATTTGGCAAGGCAGAGACGGCGTGTCCCTTCAGGCGCATCCGCACTTAGATTCCAATTACTTGGCGGCTGGGTTAAGCAGGAAAGTCCTGCAGGGGCAACTATATCAGCTGGAGATTCCGGATCGCCACGTAGAAGTATGTGGGTAGTTTCGGGGTTGACTGAATTTGCAGCATATGTGAGATCAGATTTATTCAGCTCCTCAATTTTTTTCTCTGTTTGAGACTTCTGAGCTTCCAGCAGGACAAGCTCTTTTTGCTTATCCTTGGAAAGCGCTGCAAGCAGCCGTTCATGGGAAATGTTTACCACTCCCGCCTTATACGATTCTTCAATTTCAGCAGCTGACAGGTCCCGATCATACAGCCTGGCCTCTTCGATCTCTGCCTTCAAAAAACCTTTCACCGCGCCGATATGGCGCAGACCAATTAAAACGAAAGATTTTTGTGCCTCAAAAGTAACCGGGGAGTGTGTTTTATAAGTGCCGTACGGTTTGCCGTTTCTATAAACCGATATGGTTCCATCTGCTCTATATACGGAGGCAATATGAATAAGACTTTGTGGGGAAGACACTTCAGGCGGGCCAATTAAATCTTGCGTGCGTTCGAAGTTATTGCTGCCTGCAATCCACTTACCTGATTCGCGCTCCGCATAGACGATAGAATCAAACTGATCACCGTTTTGAACAGAGAGAACTCCCCCACCCTTTTGAGTTCGATCAGGCAAGACTAGCCAGGCTTCGAAAGATTTCGCTTTCAATGTAACAGGAAGTGGATCGGTTTGTAGATACCCGTCTCCTTTTCCCAGCAGAAGCCTTCCAGCAGAAATAGTGGCGCCGCCGAAAAGTTTTGCATTCAAATGGTGCTGCGAATCTTCAGCTGCATTCTCGAATGTCCAGCATGCATAGGGGACAGGCAAATTCGTTTTCTTTTGAAGATGTGTTTCGTTTGGAGTAAAAGCGAGTTTGCGCCCTTCCGCTTCCAGAGATGTAATTTGATTATTGACCTCATCCAGCCTTTTGCGAAACTTTGCGATGGAAATCGATCGCATTTTTTCCTCTTCCGTCGTGAGGATCGATCTCTCTCCATGCCGAACACCACTGAGCGCGGATCGAAGCCGGTAGAAATCACTCTGCTTAATCGGGTCGAACTTATGGTCGTGGCACCGGGCGCAATTGACTGTCAACCCCAAAAATGTTTGGCTGACTGTTCCAACTAACTCCTCCATCGCCTCCTCATGGACCCGGGCTTTCATCACTGAACTGACCTGCGTGTAGCCTACTTCATCCCAGGGAGCGCCAACCAGGAATCCCGTCGCAATGATTCCATCTTCAGAGTGGGGAGTAAGAACATCACCCGCAATCTGCTCGTTTATGAACTGAGCATAAGGTTTATCTGCATTTAAAGATTTGATCACATAATCGCGGTATCGCCACGCATTTGGGCGCAGCTGATCTCGTTCAAATCCATGACTTTCACCAAAACGGGCTACATCCAGCCAGTGGCGAGCCCATCTTTCTCCATATCGAGGATCCTGCAAAAGCCGGTCAACCACTTTTTCATAAGAATTTACCGATCTATCCCGAAGAAAATTCTCAATATCCTGGGGTGTGGGTGGCAGTCCTATGAGATCAAAATAGACTCGGCGCAGCAGAGTCCGCTTGTCTGCTGGCGGAGCGGGGTGCATTCCGTTCTTTGCTAAACTGTTACCGATGAATAAATCAATAGGGTTCCGAACCCATTTTTTAAATTTGGCAGGAGGAGGTGTGTGAACTGATATTGGCTGTAGCGACCACCAGTTCTTATCGGCTCGAAGCGGCGTCGCTGTATCCCACTTCGCCCCTCGATCTATCCACTTTTT
Source organism: Chthonomonadales bacterium (assembly GCA_038203935.1). Lineage (GTDB taxonomy): Bacteria > Armatimonadota > Chthonomonadetes > Chthonomonadales > Chthonomonadaceae > JANXSG01. The sequence continues at coordinate 33,083 of JBBRDM010000014.1, read as the reverse complement.
AATGATTCCAACTTCCGTTTCATTAAGCGGAGAATCTGGAGGCATCTGCTTTGCGGCAACTCTAAGAAATACACGACTTCTTTCGGAATGACCTAGAATCAGGGCATTACCAGATACTCCGCCCTTCAACAGCATTTCTCTGCTGATCAAATTCAGACCGCCTCCAGGATTGGAACCACTGTGGCACGACTGACATCGACTTAGAATTTTGACTGCCTCTTCATCTAATTTCGAGACATCTGCTGTTTGAAGCGCTTTTGCTGGCGATCTGGCAGCAGAAAGGCACACTCCGATAAAAGCAATTATGATGAGCGCTTTGTGCATGGATCACGGTCCCATTGTACGAGTTCTGAACTTAAGTGTAGTATTCACAAATCAGCTGACTAAATCCTTTATCCACTTGCAGGGGAATCCGATTGGACACTCGAACTATTCAAAATGGTTGTATTCAGGAAGTATTTTCGCTAAGGGGGAAGATCAACATCGTTGATCTTTACGTAGTGGCATTTGCTTCGAAAATGTAATTTCATTATAGCTGTTGAAATATGATAGTAACGGAAAGATAAGATTAGGAGATACATCTATGCCGCCCCTAAATAATCCTGAGATACTATCTGATCGCCAGATGGAAGAGTTTAATAAGAATGGCTTTCTAATTATGGCGTCTATGTTTAACAGCGAGGAAGTTGATGCCATGAAATCTGAAGCGGATAGAATACTGGCACAGGTATTGAATGCCTCACTTTCGCAAAACACCAGAGATCCACGTCTGGACTGTACCCAATATCCCGATCAATCCGATTATCTGGATATTCGCAAAATTCAGCCTGTAAATGATATGTCAACGCTTTTGGAGAATGTCAGCAAGGACCCTAGACTTGTAACTCCCCTCTATCAACTGATGCATAGGCGAAATCCGATTATAATGGAAGAGAAACTGAATTACAAACAAAAAGTCTATTGTCCGGAATATATCCAACGGATTGGGCCGCCTACAGGAGCAAGCAACTTCTTTTTACATCACGACTGGGGATACTATCGAAGCCAGGGCTATCCGCAGGATACCCTTTCCTCTGCAGTAAGCATAGATGAGACGACTTCGGAACTCGGCCCAATTCGAGTTATTCCAGGTTCCCACAAAAAAGAGTGGCCGCTTAAAGACCCCGATATCACTCGCGGCTCGGGCATCGTTATTGACGGTCTTTTCTCAGACGAGGATAAGCTGGAAATAAATGCGCCTCCAGGTTCAGTAATGTTCTTTCACTCCCTGCTTCTGCATGACAGCTGCCCAAATACCACTGGCAATCCTCGGCGCTTAATGATATACAGTCACTATCCAGATAACTATATTTTTGAGGAAGATGCAAGGAACCGGCACGGCAGAAAGGCAGGGCAGGAGTTTGAAACGAAATACATGAATATGAAAATGACCGGCGAATATACTGATGAATTTAGCTGGTAAGGAAATGATTTGAAAGGGTGATCATAATGATTCTAACAGAATCTCAAATTGCTGAATTCAAAGATCTGGGATTTTTGAAACTTGGGCGAATATACACAGATGCTCAGGCAGATGCAATGCGTGAAAGAATGTTCGCAGTCATCGAGGGTAAGAGCGAAAATAATCCGGAAAGTGTGAGCAATCTCACCGGACAAAAAGAAAATGTGGTCGTCCAAATCGTAAACATATGGGAAGCGGACGATCTTTTTAATGCACATATCTATAACCCTCAAATTTGCCAGATGGCCGCAGAACTCATGGATACGGACACTGTGCGAGTATGGCATGACCAGGTGCAGTATAAACCGCCAAAAATTGGCGGGCCAACTACCTGGCATCAGGATCACCCCTACTGGCCGATAATTCAGCCGGCCGATTTGGTCAGCGCCTGGGTAGCGTTGGATGATGCAACCGAGGAGAACGGCTGCATGAGCATGGTCGCGTACAGCCACAAATGGGGACCTCATAAAGGTGGGACAATCGGCACGGACGAAAACTATCTTCCTACTCCCGATATGTCTCTGGTTCCTCCCGGAACTAAAATCCAGGTGGTTCCGTGCGAAGTAAAAAAAGGCCACGTCATGTTTCACCATTGCCTGACATGGCATGGCGGCCCTCCAAATCGTTCGGAAAATGGGCGGCCAGCCATCGCAGTACACTATATGCCAGGTCATGTTCGCTATGTTCCCGAAGGGAGAACTCATCTGGTAGAGCACAATATCGAGGTGGAACCAGGTGAAATCCTAAAAGGAAAACATTTCCCTACCGTTTGGGAAAATGGGCATACTGTTCCTCATTAAACAACAGATTGCTGAAGATTCAGCGCGGCCCATGCCCATGCAAAGATCATTATCAGAGCCGCCGCGGTAACACCAGAGTCATTGAAAAGCAGTGAAGCAGCCGCAGATATCCAAAATCCTGCGGCTGCATTTCCGTTTAATTTACTTTTCCATCCTGACAATATTGCTTTCCTGCTGGTAAGCCAGAAAGCGGCTGCAGATACAGCCATCGTCAGCGACCAGGGACTTGAAATTAAAAGCCGTCCTTCCAAAAAAAGCTTTCTTTTGGCGATGTTCCACAGATTTTCAACACCTTTGCCGGTAACCGCTCGGATAAAATGAGACTGCCCAGCAGTTGATGGCCGTAGTTCCAGCAAAAGATTTAAACTAAATATACATACGATCAGTAGTACCATGCATAATGTGATAAACGCTGTTTTTCTCCGGCTGATGAGTTTGCCGCTTCCATACGCTAATGCAGCACCCCATCCTAATACACAGGTAGGTACAGCGCCAACCTTCGCCCCAAATTGTGGCGCACCCATCACCAGTATCATCGCTCCTAACACGGCAGTGAGACCAATGAGTAAAGTCAGCTGCCTGTTTCTCGTTCGTGCATCATGATCAGAAGAAGATACTCTATTCGCATACCCTATCTTCGAGCTTAATACAGAAGCTATCAAGACGCATCCCGCCCCCAGAACCGCCCCCATATACTCATTTCCGATTCCGTAGAATCTGGCGCCTTCCAGCAGCGAATAGCTCATCCAGGCCTGTTTTAAAAAATTCGAACCAGTTAGCAGGTCGGCGAGAATGATAATCAGTGTCGCACAGCAGATGGATTCGAATATAGTGCGAGATCGTTTCCCGCTTTCGGAGTCGTCAGCGCCGAGGAATGATATCAACGCGGTGAAAAGCACAAGCAGAATACTCGATGTCAAAGTAGTGCTATGAACAAAGCGTGGTAACACCAGCATTCCGAAGGGGAGCGATACCCCGCAAAGTGCGAGAAATCTCAGCCATTTCATTTTTTTCCTGAGATAAACCACCGCCACACCTGCCAGGACAAGCAGCATCTGGACTGTTGGCAGGCCGCCCAGCTTATTTTGGAGTTCCGCATTATGGATAGTCTCCCTATTAAGCCTGACAAAGCGTGACAATGAATTTTCCGATGAGCTGGATGCGCTGATTCGGATAGCGCGGCCATAGGGCGCAATGCTGCTTTGGAGATGGAGAAAATCTATTATTGAGGGAAGCAGATCGATATCGAGCAGGAAATTGCGCCGTCGCGTGGAGAGTGAATAGATTGTGCCAGAACGGGGAGAGCTGTCAAAAACTATTACCGGCTTTAATCGATCATTCTCCAGATTGACTTCAGCGCTTTTCGGCGATCCAATAATTATCAAACGCGAATTCTGTCGTGATTTAATATAACTGCTCAAGTATTCGATAAGTCTGTTCATTTCTAACCTGGCACGGCTGATATGATAAGCACTGATTGCCGGCAGACAATACGGCGAGTAATTGATTGATCTTTCCAGTCCATCGTACTCGACAGCTACTAATGCGGCAGTATTCCTGAGCGAATCTATAGCCTGAAAATATTTATCAAGATCACTTCGAATCCCGTATGGAAAATTTTTGTCATTAACAAGCATCTCCCCAATCGGATTTATACAATCAACCAAGCCTGTTGAATCCATCACAGTGAGTCTTGCGCGCTGGCAAGATTTCTGATTATCTCCGAGCACAGCAGTCTTTAAGCGGGCCAAATGCAGAATATTCCCTAAATGGCCAACAACCACTTGATGATCGAGGGAAGAATTGGCTTTTTGAATGGCCGTGATATCCAGCGGCATCTCATCCATCTTATTCTTCCGAACAAAGGCGCTGCTGTCTGATTTAATGATTTCAGGAAAGGTCGACCTAGCTCCATTTCCGCAGGTTAAAGCCTCTGCAAATGCAGCTCTTAATGGATAAGAATCTAAAGTGGGAATGTTTTGTTTGAGAGCGGATTTGCAAACCATCCATCCGGCGCTTCCATCATTCACCATCGATCGGAGAGAGCCAGATTCTGAGGCTGTAAAGTCTGAGATATTCAAACCCGGTACGATCAAAAGTATACATTGGGGAGTATTTGCAAAACAAGGAGGTTGGCACAGTATTAAAATTATCGCTGAGAGCAATCCGCGGCGAGCTAATGTGATTACACTGGATAGAATCATGAATCATTATAGAACTCGATAAGTACGATGTCAATAGCGCACAGCTATCCATTTTTTACCGTCGCGATATAACGAACGGAATGCCGCAAAGAAACAGAATTCAGAGTATTTATTACAGACAAGTATGGAATAAATTCACTGACAACTAACTCATCAGGAACGATCTTTTCATTGCGATCCAACATAAACAAGCAAAATTGGCTGGAAGCCGCCACCGAATGGGCGTGCCCGCAGCCGGAATATCGTGCTCAGCCGAACATCTCTCATGCAGCGGATGCAGACAATTTGAAGGGAAGACTTTTTGCTCAGACCACTATTCTGGTATTTTTGCCTGCCTGCGCACTCTTGCTGCTTACCTGGCATGGACATACGGAGCATGCAGCAGCCATTTTCTGGGCGCTCAATACGGCCATCGCAGTCTATTTGAACCGCATTGGCAGAACACGAGCCGCAGTTCAAATATTCCTCAATGCCTCTTTTTTGGTGTGTGGCTTAAACTGGATTGGAGACAGCAATCGATACAGCCTCACTGCTGAATTTGATTTAATTGTTTTATGCCTCTGTTCTGCATTTTTGCTGAACTCCAAATCGCCCCGTTATTATGGAATTACCGCCGCATTAATGATCGCCTTTCAGTGCGTCTGGCATAGAGTTTCCGGTGGCTATACTATCTACACAGCGTCCGCAATTATTTCAAATCTATGTTATCACAGTCCATTTGCATTAGTTGTTTGGGGTATTTCGAATATATCTGTTAAAAACACCCCCGTACAGATTATAGATACTGAAGCAATTGATATTGATAATAAAATACTTCAGCTGGAAGTCGAGGCGGCCTACAAACATCGTATCGCATTACATCTTCAGCGGCTTGTATCAAAGACAGCCAATCTTATTGATCAAGATTCTATCCTGCAGCAGATTGTTGATAGTATCTGCGAAATAGGCTACGCCGGAGGAGCAATTCTCATCTTTGACTTCAGAGATACGGATCCAGATAATCCAGGCACTCTATCAGTTCGTTCGCACTCAGGTATTGACGATAAACATTTGCTGGAAATTCTAACTGCGAATATTGATAAAGACTGGCTGCTCAATGGCGTTCCAAAGCGCTCCAGGATTGACCAAGAGAGTGTTTCCATCATTAGTGGTGAATCAGATCCGGCGTTGAAACAAGTTATTACGGAACAGGTTTGCGTACCCATAAGATTTCAAAATAGAGTGCTTGGTGCAATGCTCACCTGGTCTGCGCAGGATAGAAATGGCATTCTGCATTCAGAGCGGTTGCTGCAGGATCCCACTTCACAGGATGTGGTGTGCGATCCGTTTGATGAAACTGCGCTCAGTATGATCTCGGCTCTGGCAGATCACGCAGCACTTGCGCTAGGTTACACACTCCGTCATGAGGAGATGCAGCACGAGCATCGCCGGCTTGGTATGGAAAATGAGACAGCGATTGCCCAGGCGGAAGAGTTGGTATTGAGCAACCAGCAGCTGATGACGGTTCAGACTATCCTTGCAGCCCAATATCAAACTCTGGAGGCAGCGAACGAGCAGCTTGCCGGAATGGCAACCACAGACGGTATGACCGGGCTGGCAAACCATCGCTCTTTTCAGGAAGAGCTTGCAAGACAGGTCGCGCGAACTCAGCGATCACACGTGGCACATTCTTTGCTGATGATGGATGTGGATAAATTTAAGCAGTACAACGATACTTACGGACATCCTGCCGGTGACGAAGTTTTGAAAGAAGTCGCGAAAGTAATCAGAGGTGTCATACGAGATGGAGATTTCCCGGCTCGATATGGCGGCGAGGAGTTCGCCGTTATACTTCCCGATACTGAACTGGAGACCGCTGCGCAAATCGGAGAGCGAATCCGGGCAGCAGTGGCTGCGCACAAATTTCTGTTTATTGAGATAACGGTCTCGGTTGGAGCCACCCAGTTTGTAGCGGTCTCTCCTAATACTACCATTCAAAGAGCGGATGTGGCACTCTACCGGGCAAAAAAAGAAGGCAGAAATCGCCTGGTCATAAATCCTTATACTGCTGATTCGGAAAGTCAGGAGCTGCCAGCACGCGAGCTGACTGCCGAAGGAAGTTCCTGGAAAGCGCCAACCAACGAGGAGCCTGAATTGCAGAAAGATGCAGTCGATGAAGACTACGTCCTGACTGCTTCAGACAGTCGTTCTCCGGTGACAGGTTCTGTTCAAAAAGCGCCGCCCGCAATCAGTTCATTACCAGGCCGCGATTCTATCCTGAGCATAGCCTACGGCGGTTTGGAAGGACTGCTCCAGGAATCCAGCAATCAGGTGCTTGATGAACTTGTGAAAGCTTTAGACCAGCACAGTTCGGAGCCTGTGGGTCATTCGGAACGACTGGCCAGATATACGCTTAAATTAGGAAATGCGATCGCTGAGACGTTCTCCGAACAAAGAGAAAATCGTCCGCTTCTGCCGGTGCTGAATCCAGGCGACATGGCTCAATTTGCTATGGGAGCGCTTCTGCACGATATCGGTAATATCGGCATTCCAGAAAATGTACTCAGAAAAACCGGCAAGCTGACAAAAGAAGAGTGGCGATTGGTTCGGCGTCATCCGCTGGTTGGCTCGGAGATGGTGGCTCGACACTACCTTCTTTCCAGGGCGCTCCCTATCGTGCGATATCATCATGAACGCTGGGATGGCGGTGGATATCCGGAAGGGCGAATAGGAGAAGCGATTCCTATTGGTGCGCGAATATTTGCAGTCTGTGATGCGCTTGACAGCTTGACTACTGAAAAAAGCTATCGTCCAAAAATGGATTTTGAACAGGCTATGAATGAAATAGTGCAGGGAAGCGGCTCCCAGTTCGATCCGGACGTGGTAGAGGCATTTGTAAAAATACCGATTGCTGAGTGGCAGAGACTCAGTCAAATAACTGATCTTAGCGACTCACCAGAAATTGAAGTTGAGGTACCTCGAGCTGCATAAGAGACTGTCGAATTTAATATAACCGTATTTTCCAGATAATTTTCAAACTCTTATTGAAACCATCATCCACCAGGCTCGTACTTCCTGTAATACCACGGGCGAACGGGAAGTTTAATAAGGAGTTTTAAAATGAATCTGAAAACAATTTTACTATCAGGAACGCTTTTCGCAGCAGCAATAGGCACGTCCTTTGCGCAGGGGTCACCTTTTATTCAGCAGAATTTCGAAACGGATGAGAGCGGCTGGATCAGTATCGGACAATCAGCGAAGGTTTCGCTCACCCATGACGCAGCCGATGTAAAAGATGGTAAATCTGCGCTCAAATTTGATTATAAAATCAAAAAAGGTGAATTCAATCTGCTGATGCTGCCCACACCTGATGAGAAACTCAGTAAAATGCAGTCCATCTCATTTTGGATTAAAACCAATCATAATGCCTCTTTAGTTATGGTTTTAAATGAAAAAGATGGCGGTCGCTACAATTCCTTATTTACAGTATCTAAAGATAAATGGCAGCATGTCGAACTTTCCCCATCTGATTTCAATCTTGGAACAAACAAAGACGACCCGAAGGATCCCGATAACAAGCTCGATTTAGAAACAGTCGAGGGAATGGGAATAGCAGATATAGGTCAGGTGTTTGCACAGAGTGACAATGCTGAGTTTACCAAGTTACTGCATGTTCAAACTGGAGACTTCACACTTTTTTTAGATGATCTCCTAGTTAGCGATACTAAATCACCAGCCTCTTCCTCCCTCGATAAATCGGGATATCATGTTGACAGCTTCATACATCCGCAGCTATCGTGGCTTGCTTTTGGCGAGGCAACTATCAGCCATTCCATGGATAAACCACTCACAGGAGCAGCGCTCCAGGCGGACTATCGCCAGTCTCCGGGTACCATCGCTGGAATTTCGAGGTTCCTGCAGGGCAGGATGCTAGCAGGGAAAACACAACTGCATTTCGACGCAGCCAGTGCGAAGGCGACTTCCATTCGAATTCAGCTGGAGGAAGCAGGAGGCGGCAAATACTACCTTAATGTGAATTTAGCAGGGAGTTCTGAGAAAAAATCTATCACGATCAATTTCGCAGATTTTGTTCCTGCAGATGATTCTAAAGATGATAATGGGAAACTCGATCTTGATGAAGTTAATCAGATGATGTTTATTGATTATACCGGGCTGACAGGTGCGGTGGATCAGGAAAATACACTTTGGATCAACAATATTCGAGCGTCCATCACAGAATAAAACGCCATGCTTACACGGTAATGATGCTAAGTTAATTTTATTTTTTACGAGCGCTGGAAGGGTATACACCCTACGGCGCTCGTTTCGTTTCTATTTTTATTCAAATTTATTTCACTTCTATGAACAATTTACCTCCTTCTTCGTTTATACTATTGTGATTTGATTTTTAATTCAATCATTATCACGGTAATTTCAGCGCCCTACTATTTCTGCATTGTGAGCTTGTATATTGATTAATATCACCTCAACTTTTCCTGAATCCGCAATTCAAACTGGAACCATTCCAGAACTTTCGAATGCTGATTCAGTATTGAACTGGCTGGAACAGATTTTGCCGGATATTACTCGTCAGCTGAACGATTCTCGGAATCTCGATCTGCCCATGTTTCAGCTGCCTCTGGCACAAATGCGCCTGATAAAAGCGCTCTATTCTGAGAGTTCTCAGACTATTGCTTTGGAATCAGGCGAATCTATGGGGCAGCTGAGCGCACGGCTGGGTGTAAAGCAAAATGCGCTCACTCAAGCCGCTGACAGGCTCATCGCAAGATCACTGGCAGTACGCCAGCACGATTCTTCCGATAGGCGAATAGTACGCCTTAAACTAACGGATCTTGGGCGCGAGTGGGTTCACGCACGATATTCCCGGCGGAGGGAACACCTCCAGCATATATGGGAGCAAATGGAGCCGCAAGACAAACAAGAATTTGTTCAGTCTATCAAAGTTCTTGAAAGAATTGGCAGGCGGTATAAGAATAATTCAGAAAATGAAGTTTAAATTACGATTTCGCGAGGAGAGTAAAATATGGCATCCGTGACAGTGCCTTCCAGCGCTGCAGCACGCAAACGTGCAAAGAAGAAAGCGCGAACTATTCCCATCATCATCACCCTGGTTCTGCTGGCAGGCGGTGGTGTCTGGGGATGGGTAAAAACGCATGGCGCTGAAGATCCAAATTCCAACCTGATCACCACACAAGTAGTCCGGGGTGATCTGGTGGAAACCGTTTCCGCTACAGGCAGTATTACTGCGGAGACTGGCGCCCAGGTTAAAATTGGCTCTCAGATCACCGGCATAATAAAACGTCTTTACGCCGACGTTGGCAGCACTGTGAAGGCTGGAGATATTATTGCCGAGCTCGATCTGCCGGATATTGCTGCTCAGGTTCATCAGGCGGAAGCGACCTTAGCTGCTGCGCAGACCAAATATCTTCAACAGCAGACCGGCGTCAGCATGCAAAAAATTCAGAGTTCAAGAGCAGTTACCCAGGCAGAATCCGCGCTTCGCGGAGCCAATGCACGGCTTGAATCCGCGCAGGCCAGCGCCAATTTGCAGGTGGCTCAAACTCCCACAGATATCAGGCGAGCAGAAACCTCACTTGCTGCAGTACATGCAGCGCTTTCCACTGCTATCTCAAATGAGAAACAAGTTCAGGCAGGAGCGAACCTTCAGATAGCCAACGCACAGGATCAACTGACTCAGATGCAGGCGAATGCAAACAACTCGGCTATAAACTTGAAACGACAGCGCGATTTGCTGACGAAAGGATTCGTTGCGTCTGCCGTGGTGGATTCCGCTGAAGCTGCGGATATCGTGAATCAGTCTCTTGTCAAATCTGCGGTGCAGAATGTTCAGCTTGTGAAGGATAAAGTCGCGGCTGATATACAGTCCGCTCAGGATGCAGTCACTCAAGCGCAGCAGAATGTAGCGTCTGCGGATGCGGCCCTGGCCTCTGCGAAAGCAGGAGTTTATTCTGACAAAGCCAGAGAAGCAGATGTAAACGATGCGCGTTCCGCCGTGCTTACTGCTCAGGCGAACCTCCAGATTGCAAGAGGCAATTTAACGCAGGATGTGATTAAAGTACAGGATGTACAGCAGGCGAAAGAAGCAGTTAGACTTGCCAAAGCACAGCTCGATTATAGCCGCGCGCAGCTGGCAAAAACTTATATCAAAACCCCGATTTCCGGAACAGTACTTCAGCTTGCCTCGCAGCAGGGTGAGACACTGGCAGCGGGGCTGTCGGCACCAACACTGATTATCGTTGCTGATCTGGATCGGCTTCAGGCAGATGTATTTGTTGATGAAACGGATATTGGCAAGATGAGGATTGGACAGGATGCGGAAGTCCATGTGGATGCTTTTCCGGGCCGGGGCTTAAAAGGCAAAGTGACTAAGATCGCATCCGGTTCCACCATTCAGCAGGGAGTTGTTACTTACGACGTAACCGTCTCGATTCATGATAAAAAGCATCAGCTCAAACCGGATATGACGGCAAGCGTCACCATTCAGACGGGCACTCATTCAAATGTTCTCCTGATACCTGCTGAAGCGGTAAAAGTTGGGGCGCATGGTTCGACCGTCGGTCTGCTGGTAAAAAAAGATGGTAAGAGCGTTCCAGAAAGCCATAAAGTTAAAACGGGCGCAAGCGACGGAGTCAATACAGAAGTGCTGGAGGGGCTTAAAGAAAATGACACCATCATCCTGGCAGGTGCCGATTTCTCTAAGAAAAAACAGCAGGGCTCTAGTTCCCCATTCGGCCCAAGCGGCGGCGGTGGCGGACGCCGAGGCGGTATATAAATACTGTCGGCTGAGTATCTATTCTCCTGCTTCGAGGGTGTGAAAAATCACCTCGGAAGCAGGAGATATAATGGTCCGATTTCTAGGTCATGATTTGAAAGAAGAGACAATGAATCCACCAGAGTCCGAAAATCGAGCGATGCTCCGGCTTCGCGATATTAGAAAAACATACGTGATGGGTGATCAGCAAGTTCAGGCGCTGGACGGGCTGAATCTGGATATACGGATGGGCGAATTCACCGCAATCATGGGGCCATCGGGGTCAGGCAAATCTACATTGATGCATATCATAGGCGCACTGGATGCTCCTACTTCCGGCTCTTACCAACTGGATGGAATCGAAGTTGCAGATATGGATGAAGTAGAACTAGCTCAGATACGTAATCGAAAAATTGGGTTCGTGTTTCAGGGATTCAACCTCCTTTCGAGAACTACCGCCCTTGAAAATGTAATCCTGCCATTGGTCTATGGCCATAGAAAGAATAAAGAAGAGAGCGCCATCGCCGCACTCGAACGTGTAGGGCTGGGAGACAGGCTGGATCATAAATCTAATCAACTCTCCGGCGGGCAGCAGCAAAGGGTAGCTATCGCCAGAGCATTAGCTTCTGATCCGCTGCTTATTCTCGCCGATGAACCTACGGGAAATCTAGCCAGCATGCAGAGTGAAGAAATCATGCAGATATTTCAGGAACTCAATGATGAAGGCAAGACGATCGTTATGGTGACTCACGAACCGGATATTGGCCAGCACTGCAAACGTATGGTCACAATAAAAGATGGTAAAGTTATCGAGGATTATCAGGTCAAAGACAGGCTGCTGGCGGCGGACATACTCGTGAAAATGCGTGCTGAGCGAGATAATTATAAACCCGTTCTTATGGAACAAGTGCCTGTTGGATAACTGCTGAGTCGGAAGGTGGCAATATGAATGTAATAGAATCGATGAAAATAGCTTTGCGAGGGCTGTCATCGAATAAGATGCGCACGGCGCTCACCATGCTTGGAATCATAATTGGGGTCGGTGTAGTTATCCTGGTAGTCGCTATTGGTCAGGGTGCCACGAAGCGCGTTACCGATACCGTAAATGCGCTGGGAACGAATATGCTTTCCGTGTGGCCGGGAAGTTCACACCTCAGAATTTCCGCAGCGATTACAAAAACTGCCACTCCTGCGGACCCTACTGCGCCTGCCCCAAAAATATCTACTCCCAATCACCTCACTCTGGATGACGCCAAAGTGATGGCGAGAAGTTTCCCTAAAACAGTGGACGCAGTGGCGCCCCAGGTTAGAGATAATGTCCAGGTGCGCCTTGGGGATAAGAACACTTCCACAAACGTCACAGGAACCAGCACGGATTATCTCTATGTGAATAATGCGGAAGTGAATCGAGGTCGATTTTTTACGCAGTATGAGATCGACGGCAGTGAAAAAGTATGTGTGCTGGGCCAGACAGTTGCCGATAACTTGACCGTGGATTCAGGATCTGACCTGACCGGCAAAACGATTTCTATCAATCGGCAGAATTTCAAAGTCGTTGGTATGCTTGCGCTAAAGGGTTCAGGCGCTTTCGGGCAGGACCAGGATGATATAATCATCACACCTATTACCACTGCGATGAGAAGAATTCTAAATCGACAGTATCTCAACTACCTTTCCGTCCGGTGCGTCAGCCCTCAGATGATGCCGCTCGCGCAGGAACAGATCTCCAACTTCCTGCGGAATCGCCATCATATTCCACCACCCTACCCGGATAACGATGATTTTAATATTCGCAGCCAGACCGATCTAATGATGCGTCAGCAGAGTGTCACCAGTACCATGACTTCGCTGCTCTCTATTGTTGCAGTCATCTCGCTCATAGTGGGTGGAATTGGTATTATGAATATTATGCTCGTATCTGTAACGGAGCGAACGCGCGAAATTGGTATAAGAAAAGCAATCGGGGCGACCCCTCGTGATATTCTTTTACAGTTCCTGATCGAATCTGCTATAATTTCTTTGATTGGCGGCCTAATTGGAATAGTGGTGGGAGTAGTAGGAGCGATTTTACTCGCAAAGATAGGCGGCTGGAATACTATCGTCAATACTACAGCTATAGCCGCGGCAGTGCTGGTATCTGCGGGAGTTGGAATATTCTTTGGTATCTATCCTGCCAGTAAAGCTGCTGCGCTGCATCCAATTGAAGCGCTGCGATATGAATAGAACAGATCAAGCGTGACTCCCATGATGGAATGGAGCGCATCTTGTCCAATGAGGTAGAGGAAATCCCTGCGTCCGGGGCATCAGATTTAGTCACACTTCCAGACGCTGCACAACCATTGAATGGCTCTCAGCCCGATAATATTTCGGCGCAGAGAGCCGTTCGAGTCTTGAGTCCGTCAAATCCTCTCTATGCTTTCACCTTCAGAAATTTTCGCCTGTTCTTTGTCGGCCAGAGCATTTCTGTCGCAGGAACCTGGATGCAGACGGTCGCACAGCAATGGCTTGTCTGGCAGCTTACCCACTCTTCTCTATGGCTCGGAATCGTGAATGGAGCCAGCGCAATTCCATACGTTGCCTTTGCCATGTGGGGCGGGCAGCTTGCAGACAGGCATTCCCGCAAAACAATTCTGCTATGGACGCAATGGGCTTCCATGTTTCTCGCAACGATACTTGCCCTGCTTGCTACGAATCGCTGGACCCCTATTTTGCCCTGGCATATTGTGGCTCTATCAGGCATTTCCTCCATTGTAAACGCATTCAACATGCCTGCGCAACAAGCGCTGGTAATCGATCTTGTGGACGAAAGAGCAGCCATAGGTAATGCTATTGCGCTTAACTCACTTCGTTTTAACGTTGCCCGATTTTTGGGCCCAATTCTGGCAGGAATAGTGCTGGTGAAAATAAATGCTGCCGCCTGTTTTGCCCTGAACGCGTTGAGTTTTGTTGCAGTCATCATTTCGTTGATGATGATGCGCGTATCAGCGCCGCAGCTTATCGAAGTCGATACTTCGATGTGGCAAGGCTTTCGTTTTATAAAAGAGAATAGAGCAGTATTTCGTACAGTGATTCTTATTGGATTGGCAGCATTTTTTACCTGGCCGCTATCGACACTTTTTCCGGTCTTTGCAACAAAATTTCATCAGGGCGCGCAGGGCTACAGCGGCATGATGTCGGCAAACGGAATAGGAGCGGCGCTTGGGGGAGTATTTTTGGCATGGATGAGTTCTCTCCTTCCAAGAAGGGTATGGGTCTATGGAGGAGCTATTCTATTCAGTGTGAGTGTGCTGGCATTTTCCGCGATTACACACTACTTTGCAGCTTTAGTATGCCTTGTTTTCGGCGGCTGTTCGATGATTCTTATGGCAATCAGCTGCAACACTTTCGTTCAGGAACAAGTGCCGGATGAGCTGCGGGGCAGAGTTATGGCGGTCTATAATCTGGTATTCAATGGAATGTTTCCACTGGGAGGGCTGGAGATTGGCTCCCTTGCGCATCACTATAATCCAGTAAATGCTCTGCGTGTAAACGGATTACTGTGTCTTATTTTCACGATAATGCTGCTTGGTTGGAATTTACGGGATAGACCCGCCAAAACACGCTGATTCGTATATTCAAACTCGCTGCGACGCATTCAAAACTTTTAAGTTTTGCCCTCCCGAATCAGTGTAAGATCGATCCAGCAACCAGGTTTGATAGGGTACGTCGAAGCCGGAGGATAGCAGGGCTTTCGCCGGGAACATAGACTCTATTCGTGAGAAATATGATCGTTAGATCGTAGGCGGGATCAAACACTATGGAGGTGCCTGTGAAGCCTGTGTGGCCGAAACTGCGGTTTGAAAGCAAATCACCACGAGGCAGCATTCCGTTTGGCGGCGTGAACCATCCGATCGAATGCCCGCCGATTGACGAGTCGATTTGGCTCTCTTCGACCAGATGATGCGCAGCTGCGTGAAAAAGTGGGGATGTTTTGAGATGGGCTGTATTCGGAGAGTAGCGTAAAGCCAGCGCGAACTTCATCATATCCGGGACATTGGAAAAAAGCCCTGCATGCCCCGCGACACCGTTCAATTTGTGTGCATTCGCATCATGAACTTCACCGATAAGTATTTTATCTTCGCCGCGCCACGGGCAGTTCCTGGTTGCGGCTATATTTTTATAGGCAGAAGGCTTGGGGCAAAATGCAGTATTTTGCATATCGAGAGGATCGAATATACGCTCTTTTGCAAGTTGGTCCAGTGGCTTCCCGCATACCCGGCCCAGTATTTCACCTATTAAAATATATCCCAGATCGCTGTAGGCATAGTGCGTGCCAGGTGCATTGTCTAGAGGGCTGGAAAGAATTTCATCTAAGGGTGTGGGATAAGTAGATTTATAGAGTGGCTTCCAGGGAGGCAGTCCGCTCGAGTGCGTTGCAAGCTGGCGGAGCGTACACTCCCCTGCCGGCGACTTTTCTGCTTCCGGAATATGAAACGACACGCTCTGCCCGAGCTGCAGTTCCCCGCGTTCGATTGCCATCACCAGGAGCGCAGCTGTGATGGTTTTCGTGAGGGATGCCATGTCGAAAACAGTTTCGAAATCTGTCTTCAAAGCAGGATTAGTGTCCGGCTGAATTAATCCATAGGCTCCTTTAGCGGCGATCAATCCATGCCGGATCACGGCATAGGCTGCTGCAGGATATAGGTTGTCTTTCAAACCCTGCTCGATAGCCGCCGCTGCTAGGGTGAGCCTTGCCGATTCAAATCCTAATGCTTCGGGTGAACTGTACATTTCAACCTCCGAGCCAAACTTGGACTAGCTTATTCTGAGACCGGACTTTGATAATACTAAGTAGAGGATACCACACAAAAACAAACAGCCGGATGCAAAATTGCATCCGGCTGTTGGAAATGATTAGTGCTGAATTACCAGCGGCTTCCGCCACCACTGTAACCGCCGCCGCCGCCGCTGCCGCCACGGTTTCCACCGCCGCCGCCACGACTTCCGCCGCCGCCACCACCATATCCACCACCGCCGCCGCCAGTTCGTGGGCGATCTTCACGAGGCTTCGCCTCGTTAACGGTGAGTGTGCGTCCGCCCATCATGGTACCATTGAGCGCGTTGATTGCTGACTCAGCTTCCGAATCGTTCTCCATTTCAACGAAACCAAACCCCTTGGCCTGGCCGGTATAACGATCGGTAACAACGCTCACCTCTTTGACAGTGCCAGAAGAGGCGAATAGGTTCTCAAGGTCCTGCTCGGTTGCAGAATAGGGCAGCCCGCCCACATAGATACGTTTTGCCATTATTTCAGGCTCCTTTCGACTCACTACAAGTTCTCATTACTGGGAAGAAACTGAGAACACAAGTTATTTAGCGGGGCGCGACCCCAACTTTATCCGCTAGGAAGGAAGTGAAAGAAAGAGCCTGAAGAACGTGCAGAACGGAGGAGACTACAGTAGCCCTCGACCTATGGCTGCGTGAGCGGAGGTTCGATCGTGCTTCACATCGTGAACAGATACCCTATTATACCGTAGTAATGTGTAATCGTCAACGCAAATAGATAAATATTTGCAATTTATTTATTTTAAACATCAAACGTCACATCACTCAGATTTAGAACTGTTTTATACCTGTTAAAACTTTATCTGCGTGCTGGCCGGCTGCTTTTTTTAGGCCGTGCTGGAACGGTACGGCTGTCGGTATCATAGGTGGAAGGTCGTACGCCGGAAAGTGGTATTTTTTGAAAACATTTGGAACAGTAGAAGTTATCACGCTTCACAGCGGCGATAGGTATACTCATACGCTGATTACATGCGGGGCAGTTTACCGAGATTTCTCCAGGTGGCATAATTCATTCTCCTGGCGCTTTCGGCGCGCCTACGTATCCTATTTAATTTCTTGAGGCAGTTAAAAAAAAGCCTTCTGCTCCCGCGCAAACGGAAAACGCGCTGGGGAGAGAGGCTTGATCCTCAAGTGCGTAATTAAATTTTCATCAGTGACAGAGTTGAAAAAGTTTCATCTCTGTAATTCGATGTTAGATTATAACAGATTTTGAGGCGGAAGTCCAGAGCCGACTGTAAATGCCTGCGTGAGATTTACCTTCGGCTATGGTAGACTACTAATAGCAGTGACGAATACAATAAGATTATTGAGCGAACAGGGAGAGTCAGTTCCGATGAGTTTTAGTTCTATCGAAGAGGCGATTGAAGATATCCGCCAGGGCAAAATGATCATTGTCGTCGATGATGAAGACAGGGAAAATGAAGGCGACTTCATTATGGCTGCTGAAAAATGCACCCCTGAAGCCATGAATTTCATGATCAGGCATGGACGTGGAGTGCCTTGTGTTCCTACGACTGCCAAAAGGCTTAATGAATTAAATCTGCGGCTTATGGTCTCTGATAACTCTGCACGACATGGCACCGCGATGACCGTTACGGTAGATGCATTGCATGGCACTACAACAGGTATTTCTGCCTATGATCGTGCAAAAACCGTTCAAGTATTTGTTGACCCGAATGCACAGCCATCCGATTTAGCGCGTCCCGGGCATATCATACCGCTGCGGGCCGAAGAGGGAGGAGTGCTTCGCCGCGCCGGACATACAGAAACGACCGTGGATCTGGCGAGATTGGCAGGATACTATCCCGCCGGTGTACTTTGTGAAATCGTAGGTGACAGCGGAGAAATGGCCCGGCTCCCGGAGCTGATGAATCTTGCCAAAGAATTCGATCTCAAAATCATAGCCGTCGCAGATTTGATCAAGTATAGAAGAAGAACAGAGCGCCTCGTCACCCGAGTAGCGACTACCAGGCTTCCAACCAGTAAATATGGGGAACTGCTGGTACACGCCTATGAATCCAATGTCGATCCACAGCCTGTGATTGCTCTCGTAAAAGGAGATATTTCGGATGGCCAGCCGACACTTACCAGAGTACACTCTTCCTGCGTGACTGGCGATTTACTGGATTCACTGCGATGTGACTGCGGGAGCCAGCTTCATCTGGCGCTGCAGATGATATCAGACGAAGGCAGAGGTGCGGTGATCTATATGGAGCAGGAAGGTCGGGGAATCGGCCTCATCAACAAGTTACGTGCATACGAGCTTCAGGAAAAAGGTGCAGATACGGTGCAGGCGAACGAGATGCTGGGATTCAAAGCCGATCTCCGCGACTACGGAATAGGCGCGCAGGTGATGGTCGATCTTGGACTGAAGCAGATCCGATTCATGACCAACAATCCCACTAAAGTCGCTGGTCTGGATGGTTACGGTCTGGAGATTACGGAATGGGTGCCGCTTCCTGTTGCGCCCAACCCGCACAACCTCAAATATCTACAGACCAAGCGTGATAAGATGGGACATGTGTTCGCGCCGGAAGATCTTCCATTGGCCGATTTGAAGTAAAATAATTTGAACAGCAGGAGCGATTCTATGCCGGTGAAGGAAATAAAGTGTAATGTATATGAGAAGAATCTCTCTATAGGGATTGTGGTATCGAGCTGGCATGATGACATTACCTCTGCGCTGCTGCGAGGCGCGATTGAGGCTCTCACAACTCGAAGCGTGGAAGAAGACCGTATAACAGTGGTCTGGGTACCGGGCAGTTACGAAATACCGATAGTAACTAAGGCGATGGCCGATTCTGGCAGCTATGACGCGCTGGTTACTCTGGGATGCGTTATCCGCGGCGAGACCAGCCACTACGATCTCATCGCCGATTCAGTGAATACAGGTCTGAGCAGTATTATGCTGGAGACCGGCATTCCAATCGGCTTCGGAGTTTTGACGGTCGAAAACTTCGAACAGGCTCACGAACGCTCCGGAACCAAATCGAATAAAGGCGCCGAGGCGGCCATCGCCGCCATCGAAGTGGTGAGCCTGCTCAAAAAGATTAAGGGATAATCTCATTCCTATAGCTTCACGCGCTCTAGTATTAGCACCCAGTCTTGAGGCGCGGGAAGCCGTGGTGGGGTGTAGGAATCGGTGAGCAGCATCGATATATCGGGTATGGAAACTGCGGGGAGTCTTACATATGGATTCGCCCCAAGCTTGAGAGGCAGCCACTTCGGCTTACTTTTTATTCGAGGCAGCTTTAATTGTGAAAGTTCGAAGTTATCGAATTGCTGCCGTTCACCGATCTGGTAAAACCATAATCCTGCTCTCCCCAAAGAGTTGTTGCTTATATTTACAGTTGGAGTGGAATAGGTATTTTTCCCATCTGAAATTGCCATCGCTGCTGTGCTGCCATAGGCGGCCATCGTAAGGTGAATTCTTGTCCCTATATCAGGAACATCCACCTTTCCAATCTGATCGCCCCACCCCCCATTTTTCCTATCGTGCAGATAGATGGCTTTAAGCGATGGGGCGTACAGCCCGACCAGGTAGTTGCCAGTGTCCTGAAACCTCAATACAATTCCTGCTTCCGCATCGCTGCTTGCGTCCACGCTTGCGGTGACATCATTGTGAACAGGTTTCTCCAGTATAGTCAGCATTCCTTTACTGCCAGTCAGATGCCCATCTCCGCGCAAACTCGGTGTACCGTAGTCCTTCCATGCTGATGGTTTGGCACTCTTAAAATCGTCTTTTATAATATATTTATCTGCCTGTGGACGGGCCAGTACTCCCAGATCAAAGCGTCTTCCAGATGCAGGATCCCAGTAACTTGCCCGAAAAGTGACACTTTTTTCTATTCGTCTAATAGTCGGCGGGGTCCAATCATACGCGATGTAAGGAATATAGGTAAATCTCTCCTCTCCTGGAATGCCTGCAGTGAATCCTCGAGTGGTGGTCCATTCTGGATGCGGCTGAAAACGCCACCATTCATAATCCTCCAGCAGTTTTTTTCCCATACCGACTTGTTTCGATCCGGGAAAGTCCATCGCTTCGTACCAGGGAGTGAACTCATATTCGCTGCCGCGTTCATTTTCCGAGTTCATCTGCCAGATTCCGCCAGCTCCGTACGTGTGTCCGGCTGCCCCGTTCATCATCGCCGTCCAGAACTGATATCGCTGAAAGTCCTGCCAGTGTGTCAGCATGTGCCCTTCATAACAGACTTCCCCTACCAGCACTGGCATGGGAGGTTCCATCGCATAGGAAGAATGTACTTCCTTAACTGTTCGAGTGGCCACATCCCAGCCGCCATGCCCTGTACTTAGCATATCAAAATCTACTACAGCTTTATCCACGAAGTGTTTTCTTACGGAGTCGATTGGGGGATGGATAGTCAACATGCGATGGTACGGGTCGGTAATTCGTGTATAACGCGTTACGTCTGCCCATTTTTCCAAATCGACCGCTTCCCCTGCGACGATCCACACGACTGGATAGGCTCCGTAACGAGCTATCAGGTATCGCCAGTGCCGCTTCATCTTCTCTACGCCGATCTCCGGCATGTGCATTCCCCAGCTTCCGACAATCGCAGGCACAATTCCAGCATCGATCAGAGTTTCGAAACGCTTGTCGGCAAAATCGAAATAGGATGGATTCACCCTCGCGAAACTCTTTTCATAGGGCATGCCGCCCTCATTTTCCCAACGAGGATCAAACAATGGCTCATCCGGGTAAGGGCCTGCAACGATCTGCACAACCGTAAAACCTTTGGATTTACGGTCTGCAGTGAGCTTTTGGAAACCCTCGAATGAGATGCGTTTGCACAATCCCTTCCACCAGGTATCACCCAGCCAAAAGAAAGGAGTGCCGTCTGCGTGTTCAAAGTGCCGTCTATCACTTGCGACGCGAATCGGACCGTGTCGGTCGAGGGGATTCTCACCTGTGTAATGGACAACATCGATTACCCCTTTTACGCCGTGTAATCGAAGATTGGATGAATCTGAGCATTCAGTTCTGTAGGTATGATGACCGATTTCTGCCGAAGCATATCGAAAACGCCATTGATTGCCGCCAGCCCAGAAGGCAGGAACTCTTAGTTGTGCCCCAGCAGGAGTGGTAACTATAGCGTCCAGAGTCAACTCATTGAAGGGGTCTTTGTAAGATTTTTGTGAAGTGAGAGTAACTTCTGCAACGCAGTTCGCCTGTACTTCTTTGGAACCAGTTTCCGCTTCCGCCGTGTTCAGGAGGATTAAGAGTAAGAAAAGAACAGTTAAGAATTCTCCTATAGAGTGGGCAGACATTTGGAATCCTTTTTTTGGGTTCGCAGCAGTTGAATCGAGGCGATCATCACTACCGCACAGCTTGGATGTGGACCGGCGCATAGTGGTCTGCCACTAATGCCGCACTCGAGGTCGTGCGCCTGCTAAAAAAATATTCGTAAATAAGTTCCGAAAGTACCAATCTCAAACATGAAAGATATTCTTACTGTGTGGATTTTTTTTTCGTATCAACCCATAGTTGCGCTGCCGAGAGACTGTATGGTGAATCGTCACGATTGATGATGTAAACTTCATCTTCCGGATACAGACCAGGAGATCCAAATTCTGTGCTCATTCTAGCCACTATTTCATAACCACGATTTTCCTCTATCTCGAGAAAGCCACGGATTATACAACCTTCCTCGCTTCGACGGACGACAATCACCTTATCGCTCAATCGGAACCCACCTTCAAAAGTTAGAGGTATATATCCAGTTCCATCCGATATAAACGTTACCATAGCTGTAGGTACATGGACCTTATGCTTGACTGTTTCTCTTACTAAATCCACCTGCTGCTTTTTTAACTCATCTTTTGCATCCGTCAATTGGAACTGAAGATTTTGAATCTTTACTTTAATATCTTTAGTTTTTTGCAATTTGATGATGTCTTCGATGGGAGATTTAGCACTTGGTTTTATCTCATGGTGAATTCTGATCTGCCCCGAAGAAAGACTATAAGGCGAATCGTCACGATTAATAATATAGACTTCATCTTTGGGATGGATGCCTTTATCGTCACCATTCTTGGTCTTTAAAAATTCTGCACTTTTCTCAGACTCAAAATCCTTATCGTATATGCGCACAATATCTAGAAAGCCTACCATCACATCACCAGCATTAATTCGACGTACTACAATTACCTTGTCGCTTAAATGAAATCCATCAAGCAAGCCGCGATTCACGATTGCAGCACCGTATGATGTGCTCAATATCATCGCTTTTGCTACATCTTTGTTACGTACTAACTCATCATCTCTTTCTAGTTCAAATAGTTCCCATTTGCATTTGCTAACTGTCTCTCAAGAGTTTTGATCTTTATTTTAATGTCTTTGGCTTTTCTTGATGTGATACTATCCTGGTCAGGGGACTGCGTATGCGGGAAAGCGCGATTCTGAGTGAACGCGGTAAACAGCAGGATTATACAGATAGCACGAAAGCTCGCAATTTGCCGCCTATTAGTGGAATATCCATAATTCTGCTTGTCGATTTGTTGCATTTTGTTGATTTCCATTCTTTAAACCCACTTCAAGTAAACTGAGATTAATTTGCCAGAACATTATCTAAGTAGATACCAATCTTCTCAGCCCACAAGCTGTTCCCGCGTGGAAGCGAACAAAGGGCTGAAGTGACCATTGCCGCCATCGATATGATGAACACTATGGAAATATTGTCTGAACCTGGTTTGAACTGATTAGAGGTTTTGTTGATTGAGTTTTTACGGTTTGGATTTATTTTTCTATCAAACCAGAGCAATGCGGATGTGAGACTATACGGTGAATTATCACGGTTAATAATATAGACTTCGTCTTCTGGGTGAATGCCGGAAGGGATGAAGTCGATCGACTCAGTCTCCATATCCTTGTCGTAAATACGCACTATATCGAGATAGCCTACGATTACATAACCTGCGTTTGTTTTACGTAGTACAACCGGCGTGTCGCTCAGATGGATCCCATCATGCGATCCGCGGTTTACTATAGCAATGGCGTCGTTTATATTCAGTATGATCATTCTTGGTGGATTTAGATTAGGAATTGTCTCCGCATTCCATTGCAATTTTTTTAGTTCGTCTTTGGCTTCTGAAAGTTGACGCTGAAGCTTATCGATCTTTAGCTTAAGATCTCCAGTTTTCCGTTTTTTGATAATTTCTGAATCAGGTGATTGTATATGCGGCAAAGCGCCTATATGAGAGAAAGCCACTAGCAGCAAGATCATACAGCCGGCGCGGAGGATAGCAACTCTCCACATTATGAAAGTTTGCATAGCTTATTTCCATCCTCTTCTGCGAACATGGCTTATTTAGCCAGAACGATATCCAGGTATTTACCGACTTTTTCGGCCCACATCTCACCGTGCGCACGCAGTCCTTTCGGGCTGAAGTGGATGCCTTTCCCGGCATAATCTCGATTGTCGCCGGTGAGAATGTCGGTATCCGGTCCTTCCAGTGCCACTTTCGTGTCCCATAGCGTCTTCTGCGCATCGCGAGTGGAGGCATGGATTGTTTCTTCGGGACTGTGGTAGGATACCTGCGCGATAAACCAGGGAAACTGCCAGGATGCCTCGTCCTGTGATCCGCGAATGATCTGCGTGAGTTTTTTTGCATACTCCTCCGTAGTCATGCCGGTATCCGATTCACCCTGATGCCACAACACCGCTCGAAACCCTTTATATCCAAGCTGGCGAATGCGAGTCATCATCCAGGGAAACAGCTCTCCATCGGCCTGCCACTGATTAACGCTGGTGCCGCCATGTCCGGTCACAGCGACCCCGATAGGAACGTGATACTTGGCATACATCGCATCACCAAATGCGGGCCAGAAACTGCCTCCCCCAGATCGATCGTGCACTCCAGGCTGAGGATCGTTAGCAATCTGCCAGTCCGACCCGCTGAATGCAGAGACCATACCGCTGGTCTGCTGGATTTTTTCCTGCCCGGAGTTCGTGGAGTTCGACTGCCCGGCACCGACAAAGACTTCCCCCACTCCAACTCGATCCACACTTGCTTCGGCTGCGGATGAACCGCCTTTGAGAGCACGAACTTCCACCTTATACCAGCCGCCCGCGGGAGTTTTCAGTTCTGCATTGAACTCTTGATCCGGTCCGATAATAGGAATATTCTGCCAGGATCCGTTCAGATTTCCCTGCAGAGGCGATCCTGTGATACGCGCTTCCAGACGAGTAGCCTGAGGCAGTATGCGGCCGCTAATCTGGATAAATCCTTCTGTTCGAGTTCGGCGCTGAAATACCTGGTAATTTTTTGGTGAGAGGAGGGTAAGCGGCTGTTCAACCGAAGCTTTCGGCAGGGGAAGTGCCGCGATAGCTGCCAGTTCCGCAGTGGACATAGCTGCAGTCGTTAAAGCAATTGCTTTAGACTCATTGGGAACGAGATCGACCTCTACCACCTGGCTGTCTCCTTCCCATGGTCCCCATATTCTTGAAATTCCAGATATGCTCAGCTTGCTTTTATCATGGTACCAATCCGCATTTTTCCAGTCAGCAGTCGCTGGGACTTTAACGATGTTCCCGGTGGGATTGCGCGCTGATCGAACCTGCTTATTCAGAATGATAAAAAAAATCAACTGGCTGTTCGTGTGGTTCGAGACAGTCCAATCAGAAGAGCTCTCTCCGAAGTGATATTTTACTTCAGCTTTATCACTGCTTGCTTTGATCGTCTGATCATCGATCTTCTCAACTTTTGGTATTTCTACAACACCATTCTGATAGAAGTAGCTGCCTCGCGAGATACTCACCTTCGATTCGAGAAACTCTTCACCGTTTGCAATAAAGCTGGTGAGGCTTCCATTCGGCGCTACTTCAGCAGTATAACTCGGAGTTTTAACCTGGTATGAAGTGGGTTCGAGCGAAATGGTTACATCAGCGCTGGCGTAACAGGCGTACAGCAGAAGTGCAGCAGTAATGATTAGCTTGGGAATATCTCGTTTGAATTTCTCCATATGCAGCAGTTTCTCTTCGAGTAGATTAACTGCATATACCAAATCCATAAAGAAATGTCTCTTTGTATAGGTCATATGATTCCCAGCCTTTTTCCAACTTTTTCGAACGCAAATAGGGCGTCATCGAAATCTTCCAATGAGTGCATTGCGGAGGGCATAGTTCGAATGCGCGCTTTACCGCGAGCCACAGTAGGAAATACAATCGCCAGAGCAAGCACATTTTCTTCGAAAAGCCCGTTTTGAAATTGCTGTGCGTCTCCTTCATTGCCGATCATGACAGGAGTGATGGGCGTCTCAGATATTCCGGTATCGAAGCCGAGTTTTTTCAGTCCGGTCTTCCAATAAACGGAGTTATCCCAGAGCCGATGAGTCAGCGAAGGATCGCTCTCCATGAGGTCTATTGCTGCGATAGTTGCTGCAGCAGTCGCTGGCGTATGCGCCGTGCTGAATAAAAACGGACGGGATCGCTGTGTGAGCCAGTCGATAAGGGCGGAGGAGCCTGCGATGTAGCCACCCATCACCCCAACTGCTTTCGAGAGCGTCCCCAACTGAATATCGATCTCCTCGTGAACGCCAAGATGATACGCCGTACCTCTCCCGCCGCCCAACACGCCTGAACCGTGCGCGTCATCCACCATAACGGAGGCATCAAACTGTTTCGCAAGTTCCACAATCTCTTTGAGCGGCGCAATATCGCCATCCATGCTGAAGACTCCATCCGTGATGATGAGGCGCTTTTTTGCATCCATACTTTGTTCCAGAGCTTCTCTTAACGAAAACATATCGCAGTGCTTGTAGATCTTACGCGCCGCCTTGGAAAGCCTCACTCCGTCAATGATACTGGCATGGTTGAGTTCATCGGTAATGATCACATCTTCAGCATCGGTTACAGTGGGAATAACGCCAGCATTCGCAGTAAAGCCGCTTTGAAATACGAGTGCAGATTCTACGTGTTTGAAAGCGGCAAGCCTTCGCTCCAATTCAACATGCAGGCTCATTGTCCCGATGATTGGGCGAACCGCCCCTGCGCCTGCCCCGTACTGTTCTATCGCGAGCATAGCGGCTGCTTTTAATTTGGGATGATTCGCCAGTCCCAGGTAGTTGTTGCTGGCGAGGTTGATCACATTACTGCGATTATTCACAGATATTCTGGCTTCTGAGGGAGATTCCAGAGTAAACAGCGGCTTATATAAATTCTGTTCTTTCAGCACATTTAACTGGCTGGACAGCCATGATTGTAGTGATTGATTCATGTGTTACCTTACCCAAAATTGATCCCACGCCTGCCAAAATGTATCTGCGCGAGAAACGAGCAGCCGTGGGTTAACTAATTCGACACCTGGTTTGCCTAGAAAATCGTTTGCACGATCAGGAGCGGCGAGCTCAACACTGAAAGATACAGGACCGGTAAATTTCAGTGGTTTCGGAAATTCTTTGCGTGAAAGAGCGCCATAAACCTGACCTTCGATAAGAGAACAGGCATCGTTGGAAGCGAGGTGCCGGGCAGAATACCTTCCAAGGCCGGTCTTTACTGCCGCTTCAACCACTTTATCACCCAGCAGTTCTCGAGCTTCTTTGCAGGTTGCTGAATCTCCTGAAACGAATACCGCAGGACAGTTGAAATCACCACAGATGGCGGCAACAATTCCAGATTCTCCAACAAGAGTGTCATTGATTCTTGCGTTGTACCACGCTTGATTGGACACGGTATGACAGAGTATTGCGTTCGGTGTTCCAGCCATAGCATGGGCTCCCACAAACAGAGCCGCATCGCACCCTTGTTCTAAGGGCAGGGTATATCTTGCCCATGGGTGCCCCAGTACATACTCCGCTCCACTTTCAAGCTGTTCCGGAATCAAGCTTTTAAAATTCCAGGGACCACCTGCGCCGTGGCCGTCTACCACGATGATTTCATCTGCACCGGCACGTTTGCACCCCCGAACTGCGGCGTTCACTTCCGCAGTATAGAGCCTTCTACCCTCTTCATATAGAGGGGCGCCTCCATTCACTTGTTCCCATACCGAGATTCCAGCAATGCCTTCCATATCGCACCAGATCATCACTCGCATCAATTTTATCCTTCTGCCAAGAATCGCTTACGATTCGGTCACTCCCCTGCTATTTCTACTGAGGCGATGTTTTTCCCTTTTATAATTTGCTGCTTGATTATAAGCAGGAGGACCGAATGTCAGGAATAAACTGCGAATGGCTGGATGAGGATGAGGGTATGTTTGCCTGAGAAATTTAGATATCACAGCGACTGGAACCGAAATTAACAAACAGATATCTACGTATTATATAAGTATAAGATACCAAATTTTCAGGAAATAAAGTCGATGAAAACTGACATGGGGAACACCGTCAAATATAGAAATACTTTAATTTAATCTGCACATGAATTAATGGAAATGCATAGTAGATATAACGAGAATACGCCCGAAACGGCTGGTATTTTTCCCTTATTTTTGAAAACTGTGAGAAATTAGACACATTTATGAGAATGTATATCTTGCAGGTTAAACGATTAAGCGTTATAATATACCTGAAAACTTTTTTGCAGATTACAAGCGCTCCTTTGACCTGAATAATGAGAGCGCATATCCGTAGATTCTTATATTCTTGGAAGGGAACTTGAAAGAATGAAGGTCATACAATCGGGAGTCGGAAATTTCGGTATGAGCTGGCTCTACGCGGTTCGAGAGTGTGGAGTTACGGAACATGCAGCGTTAGTCGACCCAAACCCTGCCGCCCTTATAGCAGCAGGGGATATAACCGGTGTACCTCCAGAACGAAGATTTACTCAGCTAAAAGACGCTCTCAATGCAGTTTCTGCGGATGGCTTGATCGACGTGACCCCTGCACCCTGCCATCCTGCTACCAGCATATCTGCCATGGAAGCAGGTCTGCATGTGCTGGTAGAAAAACCGATCGCAGAAACTATGCGCGCGGCACAGCGCATGGTACAGGCAGCAAAAGAGTTTGACCGGGTGCTGATGGTAACGCAGCAATACCGCTATCAGGATCAACCCCGTACCCTTAGACGATTGATCGCCGAGGGAGCAGTCGGCGAAATCGATCATATGGTAGTGGAGTTTCAGATACAGGGGCTGCTGCAGGGCTGGAGGAAAATCATGCCGCATCCATTTTTGATGGATATGGCAGTGCACCATTTCGACATGATGCGGTACCTCCTGGGAAGAAATGGAGCGAGAATTACAGCGCAAACATGGAACCCCTCTGTAAGTAATACCGCGGGTGATATGAATGCTTTCGTCTGGATCGAATTCGAAGGCGGAGCACGAGTGAACTACAGTGGGACATTCTCCTCACCCGGACAAGACACCGGCTGGAACGGCCGCTGGGTAATTACTGGTTCGAAGGGTTCGCTAGTCTGGAACCAGCGTGATGAGTGGGGTCCCATAAGACTGTTCAGACAGGACGCTGATCTGGCCGTCTATACAGATCAGCACTTTTTCACTCCGCTGCCTGATATTTGGGGGGAACCAATTCAGGCGGAATCGATTGGAGCAAGCGGACATACATATGATCTCTACCACTGGCAGGCCTGTATTGAAAAGGGATTAGAGCCGGAAACCAGCGGCAGAGACAATTTAAATACGCTGGCATTAGCTATCGGCGCGGTTCAGGCTGCTGATACCGGTCAAACAGTAGACCTGCGCAGAGTGGGCGCAGAACGAGATCATGAATCATCGTGGATGTCTAAATGGGAGCGCACAGTTCCGATTGCAGTCTGATCTGGGTCAGTTCTAATCCTGCGCAGCTGCGATATAATCATAAACAGTAGGCTGAATCGTATTCGAATTATCAGGCTGATATTTCCTGGTGCCTTTGTATCCTTTAGTCGTTGAAGAATTCAACAGAAACTATTCGCAGAGGCACCAAAATATTTCTCATTAAAAATCACTATACTCGTTTAAATCGGATCAGAAATAACGCTGTTTGCGGTAACCTTCGAAAATAGCCAGTGTCTCCGGATTGAAGAAAACCCACAAACCGTAAACACCTAATAGCGTACCCAGCGGAAAATTGAGGATATTCAGCAGCGATACTACTATTCCCATGATCCGTGCCCACTCCATATTCTTCAGCAGCCCCCATCCTAAAATCACTCCTGGCACTCCGAGGACAGCAACCACAAAAAATACGATCAAGCCAATTAAATTCATGCTCAATGCAAAGGGCAGCGCTTCCCTTCCGGCGGTCGCTGCCGCTCCACCTATCACTGCAAAAAACAGCCCGGCCCCAATTCCACCCAGAATGTTCAAACTTCCTAAAACTATATGCATCCAGGCAATTGTGTTGATTTGTGTGCGCATTTTAAGATTCCTTCCACAGAATGGATCGAACACAGCAGATCAAAATCAGCTGTCATCAATTTGACGTAAGAACTGCGCCCTGGTATTCAATATTTTCAAACATGATTTGTAAATTAAGCTTGGAAAAGAGGAGGGGAGATGGAGGAGCCGACCAGAATCGAACTGGTGATCGCGGTTTTGCAGACCGCTCCCTTAGCCACTTGGGTACGGCTCCCTATTAAATTATTCGCACTAATCGAGCAGTCTCGCTGCTCAAAATTACCAGTCACTTACCAGAGTTGCTCTGTTCATAATCCTCGGATACACACTCGTTGGAGCGGGAGACGAGACTCGAACTCGCGATATCCAGCTTGGGAAGCTGGCGTTCTACCACTGAACTACTCCCGCGAAGCACTCCAATTATATAGCCGGGAGGGGCTGTTTGTCAAGAGCGAATATATCGGGTAATCTATTTGCATCATAAAACACAGAGATGAAAGAGAGCGCCAGAACGTATTTTGGGCTTTTATACACGTGCGAGAAGGATGAATAATGATCGATCGGTATAGTACAAAAGAGATGAACGCGATCTGGAGTACGCAGAACAAGACTCAAAAGTGGCTGGATGTTGAGATCGCAGTATGCGATGGGCTGGAGCATTTCGGTCATATTCCGCAGGGAACCACTGCTAAGATTCAAAACGGTGCAAAGTTCGATCTCGGCAGGATGGCCGAACTCGAAAAAGAGACTCGTCACGACGTTATGGCTTTCGTAAAGAACGTCGCTGAAAATCTCGGTGAAGAAGGCCGGTTCGTTCATTATGGAGTCACTTCCTACGACATCGTGGATACGTCTCTTTCGCTGCTTCTGCGCGATTCGATGGATCAGATCATTAATCGTGCTCAAAAGCTTATTGAAGTCATACGCCGCAGGGCTTCAGAGCATAAAAATACAGTAATGATCGGCCGCACACATGGCATCCATGCGGAACCAATAACTTTCGGATTCAAGCTGGCAACCTGGCTGGATGAGATGAACCATAATATGGATCGTCTGATGCGCGCAAAGATATCTATCAGTGTCGGCCAGATTTCCGGCGCCGTCGGAACTCACGCAAATATCAGTCCGGAGATCGAAAAATATGTCTGTTCGAATCTCGGCCTGGAAGTTGCGCCGATTTCAACTCAGATTATTGCGAGAGACCGGCATACCGAACTGGTAGCGGTGCTGGCAATCCTGGCTGCATCCCTGGAGCGATTTTCCACAGAAATTCGAAATATGGCTCGAACAGAAATAAGAGAAGTTCAGGAATATTTTGCCGAGGGGCAGAAAGGCTCCTCCGCTATGCCCCATAAACGGAATCCGTGGAACTGTGAGACAGTGACAGGCCTGGCGCGGGTAGTTCGCGGCAACCTTATTCCTATGCTGGAGAGCATGGCAACCTGGCATGAGCGCGACCTTACGAACAGCAGCGTCGAAAGGGTTATTCTCCCGGATACGACGACTATGGTCGACTGGATGCTGTGGAAATTTGCAGACATTCTGGATACTCTGATTGTTTATCCGGAACATATGCAGAAAAATCTCGAGATGATGGGCGGATTAGTCTGTTCTGAACAGATCATGCTGGCCTTAATAACTACCGGGCTTTCAAGAGAAGAGGCCTACGGAGTCGCTCAGAGAAACGCGGCTAAAGCCTGGAGCGGACAGGATTTCCGAAGCGCGATCGAAAGTGACCCTATTGTGAAAGAGCGACTTACGGCTCAGGATGTAGAGCATGCTTTCGACATTCAATATCACCTTAAAAATCTAGCTCATACCTTCGAGGTTCTGAACATCTAACCAGAAATCGCTTTCGTTTAAGAGACAGAATTGGTAGCAATATCTGGATTACTATGTTCCGAATCCAGAATTTTGGAAGTTGGTAACATCGAAAATGACATGCACTTCCAGCTTCTTCATCCTGTCGAAACACTCCCTTCAATCCTAAGCGATCTGTATAATACTGAATATTGGAAGGATGTTTCTTTAAACTAACAGAATATGCGTTTAAGGGTTCTGAAATTTTTATTAGGATGAGGTTATGATCAATCTTGCGGTTGTCGGTTGTGGCAGAATGGCGAGTGAACTTGCGAAACGATCGGTGGATATGGGACGGGCTAAAATCACCGCTATCCATGATCCAAATCCGGACAATCTGGCAAAAGCTTGCGAAACCTTCCAGGCTGCGCCTGTGGATGAGATCACCGGCCTGCTCGGAAGACCAGATATCGATGCCTATCTCATCGGTTCGCCAGGCTTCTATCATCACGAAAATGTGCTTGCGCTGGCGAAAGATAAAAAACCTATCTACTCGGAAAAACCTCTGAGCACCACAGTCCCTCTATGTAACGCAATGATAGATATCTGCAAAGAATACCACGTAAAACTCTTCGTTGGGCAGGTATTGAGACTGTTTCCGCTCTTCTGGAAATCCAAAGAGATCATTGATTCAGGGGTAGTTGGCGCAGCCAGACTCTGTTCGGTAACTAGAAGCGGGCGTGGAGAACACTACGCAACAGGATGGCGATCCAGCCTTAAACAATCTGGCGGCCCTCTGCTGGAGACCCACTCTCATGAGCTCGACTACCTACTATTTCTGCTTGGTAAACCGGCCAAAGTATTCGCTCAAGGGCTGAATTTGAATGGCTGGGGCGACTATCAGGATTCCCTTTTCGTCCAAATCACCTTCGAGAGCGGCGCTCTGGGAATGCTTTATGGCAGCAATGCCTCCCCCATAGGTGAGTACCGGGTGCATATCCAATGCGAAACGGGAAATATTGTACACGGCGGTTTCGGTGGTGAACTAAAATATCAGTCAATGAGCGATGACAAACCTACTATAGTTCCAGCTTCCGATCTGAGTTATATGCCTAATCCGTACGACCGTGAACTTACTTCGTTCTTCGACTGGATCGAAAAGGACACTCCTCCTTTATTCACTGGCGAGACTGGCCGCGCAAACGTCGCCATCGCCGATGCCGCGCTGAAATCTATGGCAGATGGCAATGCTGTTGATATGTATCCATAGCTAACAATTGTGATACAGTCCATTAGAGTGCGTAAAGTCGTCTAGAATACACGTTATAGGCGGCATGCGAACCGCAGAACATTGTGACCGGCCTCAGGAGAAAAATATGTTACGTCGTCGTTTCATGATTTATGCGGGCAGTATAATTGTATTGGCAGGGTCATGCTGTCTTTCGGTACTAGGTCAGGTGGCCGTGCCATATCTAGTTAACCCGGAGAAGAGCGGCCGTCTGTTATTGCCACCCTGGGCGGAAGTCATGGCAGTCAATGCAGTCGATCTATCTGGGCCGGCAAAAGGCAAAGTGCGTGATTTTGAACCAGCTCTTGGTGGTCTGCCGACTCTTACCGTGACGAACTTTGGACCATCCTCAGGTCTCGAAGTGCAGTTATCCTCGGGCATAGAATCCTATCTCCCTCGTTATGATATCGATGGGCGCAACCCACGTGGATCCGACGCCGTTTTTCAGCGAAGCTACCGCACAGACAGAGCATTGGCAGGGTATGGATCTCCAGGACTATCGCCCGGCTGGGTTCACAATTACGACATCACTATCAAACCAGTAAAAGCAGATGGAACTTGGGGCGAACTGCAGATTATCTACCCCAACGGTGTC
>JBBRDM010000013.1:0-49819 GCA_038203935.1 Chthonomonadales bacterium | reverse complement strand
GTTTGCTCGCCATGAATGCATTCTGGGGAGTCACATCGTTACCATAGCCGCCCCGGAAGGTTCTCAACTGCTGTGCTCCGTACTTTTTTGAATAAGAGGCAACCCAGGTGTAGCCGCGGATGTTTTCTGGAGAGTTTGCGGTGATTTTGTTCTTTCCATCCCATAGTTTACCGCCAAAAATATATCCCAGCCCCCAGCCCCAATCACCCGGTTCCGCCGGCAAAAATCCCAGCGTATTGATATGCCCTGGCGAATCATACGTGGTCATCTTGTCCGCCATCTGGTCCATATCTTCAATGGTTTTAGGCGGCTTATCAGGATCGAGCCCGGCTTTTGTAAAAAGAGTACGATTATAGTGAAGCGCAGTGGAATGGGGAGCGCTGGGAAGCGCGTAGACGTGGCCGTTATAGTTACACATCTGCCAGTATACGGGAATAAATCGATCCTCATTGATACCATATTGTGCGCACATTGTATCGAGCGGGAGAACAGCGTGGTCATCAGCGTACTGCGCGATATTTTCGCCCCATAACCCGGCAATATCCGGCGGCTCTCCGCCAGCAACGGCGAGAAGAGTTTTCGAACCCACATCGCCGATACTCAGCATATCGACATGGATCTTATCCTGCGAAGCATTGAATGCATCGACTACCGATTGGATTGCGACCTGTTCCGTATCCGTCCACTTTTCCCAGTATACGACGTGAATTCGGCCGGAGTCGGGGCGAGGAGAAGCTATACGCTCGCTATCCCAGACTGCAAACACTACCATAAATGCCAGAAATGGAATGATCAGTTTTTGAATAGGCATGAAGTGTGGCTTCTCAGAAATGTATTTCAGCACGAAAAAGAGATTGAAATTGCAGTTAGGAAAAGCGGACGTATTTCAGAAACACTTGCATCCGTTGTCAGCGTATTGTGAACACCCGTCTGGAACAAGCAGGCATCTTCCAGACGCTATCTACTTTCTTGACATGCTATTTTATAAGCGCTCATGCTGCTTTTAACGTTCTGATGAGGTGATGTCGGCGTTTTTAAAACACCTGATATTCGTGCTGGCAAATTTCAACTCTCGAAAAGTTTTTAACCATACGCTCCAATATCATGAACACCAAGCAGTCTTTTTCTGCGGGGGTTGGCGCGTTCGAGAATATCTTCAGCCATATGATAGTTCAGGAAGGGGTAGAATCTCTGAGCGATGTATCGCCGCCCGTAAGGAGCCTGCTGTACCCACCGCGTTCGATCCTTACTTATATTTGGCGCTCCGCGATGCCAGGTCTGGTCATGCCACAAAACTGCTGTTCCTGCCGCTCCGACAGCGCTGACTACACTCTTACCTTCATAGGTCGGGTTTCCATCAGAATCTCGATCTCCATCATCCGGCATCCGGCCGCTTCGGTGGCTGCCCGGAATAAACTGAGTGGGACCTAGTTCCAAATCGACATCGCACAGATAGTAATTAAAGTTTAACAGAAAGCAGGGTACTGGTATTCGGGGATCGAGCGGAACGCCTTTCGGGCGGGGAAATCGAATGGTTTCATCTGCATGCCAGCCTGAAATTCCATCTCCCGGGCCGGTTCGAAGAGCGCTGTTTGCAACAAGATGGCAGTCTTTTCCTAGAATGTTTTCCACTAAATCGATTACTTTGGGGTGGTCGATGAGCGCTTCGAATTCGCGGCCGTGTTCGAACATTTTAGGCCGCCAGATTCGCTGCATCGTCTCCCCGTAGAGTGCAGCCTCATCACTCGGCTTGTCGAATGCCTTCTTTACGCCTTCAAGCAGAATAGAAACTTCAGCTTTGGAAAGAATGCCGGGCAATACCAGATAACCGTCACGCTGAAATTGTTCGGCAGATTCTTCGATTTCCGTCATGAATGCGATCCTTGGAGCAGAGTGTTAATGCGGTGATACTCGATTCCACACATCACGAATGTTTTCCTGCCTGTTAAAACGAGAGAAAAGAGTTCAGCCCTGCAGCTAAACAATAGATGTTCTGCAGGGCTGAGTATTGCTGCCGCGAGTATTTTGTTCAGGATATGCACGAATCCAACTATTTACGACGGCGGATAGATTTCAGCATCCCGCCGGAGGCAAGGCCAATGATTACGAAAGAGGATATGTTCGGTTCAGGCACATCTTCAGAAATGGAAATAGAGTCAATATATCCATAAACATACCGATAGCCGCCATTCGGAAAATCGGCCAATTGGAACGTGCTGGTGATATTGGGATTTCCGATGAGATTGTTATTCAGAATAGAAGAGCCAATCTCATCCAGAGAACTGATTAATGTACCGGAGCTGTCACGGAA
Source organism: Chthonomonadales bacterium (assembly GCA_038203935.1). GTDB lineage: Bacteria > Armatimonadota > Chthonomonadetes > Chthonomonadales > Chthonomonadaceae > JANXSG01. The sequence continues at coordinate 47,508 of JBBRDM010000013.1, read as the reverse complement.
TGCAATCGAGAACTGCGCCCCGGAGAGTGGTGAAAAACTTGGGTCAGGAGAGGTGATCACATCTCCGAATGAGTCGAACTGAAACTGATCAAAAGCCGGGCTTCCAAGATCATTGTAAACTATTTGCCTGAAAGTTCCGCCAGTAATCGAAATATCACCGATCTGAGCAGATACCGAGTAGGGCGTATTTCCCAGATCGTAATAACCGAGGATGGAAGAATTTGAGGTGTTCGGAACTCCAAGCGCATAGGAAAAAAGCGCGGTGAAGGATGCTCCAGGAACGAGTGATGAGTCGTATTGGTCTCCTGCAGCAACGGTTCCTGTAACGCTGAAGGTTACATTTTTAGCTTCAGATTTTACAGCAGAAGTGAGGAGAAACTGAAATGTGAGCAAAGCAACAGCACCCGCTCTAAGCATGTAAATAGCGGCACGATTTGGAAAAAAGTATCCCGTTTTAATTAAGGGAAAGCGCATCGTAGAACTCCTTTTGTACTTTTGTGAAATTGGCAGCGCTCGGCACATTTGAATTAACAAACAGAGGAAAACACAATTTATACTAAGCAATATTCATGCCAATTATACCAGTTTATCCTGCTGCCCGAATAATTTCTACAAATTAGTGAAATCCTGATGATTTTCGTCGAATATGCAGAGCTTTCGATTCTTCGATTCAAATTCATGAGCAGGTAAGTGCAGGCTTGTTGGCGAATTTTTGATCATCCTGCATCAGCGATAACTCATCTTCTGCATCTATAATAATCATCAACTGAAGGTATATCACCCCTTATGCAAACTGTGCTTAAACTGTTTATGAAAAAAATCTGCATAACTACAATGATACTCTCGATGATGAGTTTGTCAGGATGCCGCAATACTCCTGATGATGGCAAGGAAGTTCTCACCATCTGGTTTGCGCCTCAGGGATTTGAGGAACAGTATTTCAAGAAGCTGTATCACCGATTTGAACTTGAGCATCCAGGAGTTCGGATCAAAGGGATGGGAGCGCTTACGCAGGAGAAACTGGAGAGCGCGATTGTCGCCGGATGTCCACCCGATGTGGCGTATCTCTATAATATTGTCGCAGTTGGCCCGATGGCGGCAAATAAAGCGCTGGTGCCGCTGGACAAGTATTTTCGCGATTCGGGTCTGAAGGAGAAGGACTTTCTTCCGGGCGCTGTCAGTCAGCTTCGTTATCAGGGCATCCAGTTCGCCATGCCCACCACGCGTGATTCCCGCGCACTCTACTATAATCGAACCAGGTTCAAGGAAGTCGGCCTTGATCCCAGCCATCCTCCACAGACGCTTGAAGAGTTAGTCGACTATGCAAAACGAATGACTAAACGCGGGCCGGACGGCGCACTCACCAGCATCGGTATGTTTATGCCGGATAGCGCCTCGCTGCTTTTTGGGATGTTCGGCGGCAGCCTGTGGGATGAACAGACCCATAAACTCACTGCCAATCGAAAAGAGAATGTCAAGGCGCTGGAGTGGCTCGTTTCCCTTTCAGATGCGCAGGGGGGCTACAGCGAAATATCTGCGTTTTCATCGGGATTTGGCAGTGATGTGAGTGCGCAAAATCCCATCGCTACGGGCAAGGTTGGTATGAAGTTCGACGGGGAGTACGAAGCCATGCACATAGAGAAGTTCGCACCGGAGACTGACTATGCGCTTGCGGAGCTGCCCTACCCGGCTTCCAGGCCAGACCTGAAGAACATTGCCTGGATGGATGGTGATTTTATCGCCATTCCCACCGGATCAAAACATCCGGCGCTGGGATGGGAGTTTATTCGGTGGATGCAGCTGCCGTCTCAGCAGATCGAGTATGCCACTGCTATGAGTAACCTTCCGACTATTCTCGAGGTGAGGCACGCCCCCGAGTTCTCCACTGGCTCTAAAAGCAGAGCGGCTTTGGGATACGTCCTTAACCATATCGCCAGCGAATCGCGCAATCCACGATTTCTTCCTACGCTGCCGGTGACGCAGATTTATGAGACCGCACTGCGAAACACGATGGACCGCGCGCTCTATCACGATTTGACTGCTGTGCAGGCCCTGGACGAACTGCAGACCAAAATGGAAAAAGAGCTGCAGAGGTATTAAATTCCCATTCTATCCATACTGGTTAAGCAAAGCATAGCAGGCATTGGAAACGGATCGATTCGTGGCGGATTCATCAGTCGCCTGCGGCTAAGAGGGTCAGGGCATCTGCATGAAGATTGCACTCATGGCTGATAAGGGTACGGAGCGGAATTCCGGCTTTAAGTGGAGTTTCCGCAGGTTTTGCGAGCTGTGAAATGGCGGAGGTAGAAGTAGATGCGCCTTTAGCGACTGCTTGAATAAGAGCTGCAGAATCGGAATCGTCCAGAACGGTGGCGTAGCCGTTTGCATTTAAAAAAGTGTTGGTCGCGATATAAGCGGTTCTTCTATTTCCATCGGTGAAAGGCGGCTTTGCCAGAAGGGTGTTCAGCAGATTGGCAGCCTGAACTGGCACATCGCTGCTGTTTCCATACTGATACTGTGCGGCCATCGCCTCTTCCAGCGTGACATAGTCGAATCGATTGACTTTGCCGGTCACCACATTATTGATCCATACCAGATCGTGAACTGTCAGATAGTCGAGCAAAACCTTTTCTCCTCACAAACGATGTAATATCAGGGTACCCAATCCCTACCTGCTAAGTCAAGAATTCGATTGCCACACTATCTTCATTTCGGCATGAAGAAGAAAAATGAATATAGAGTTTTACGATTCAAGATTGCAATCTTTAAATAAACCTATAACATATTAACTGAAATTGCACCAAGGTGAACTCAGGATTTATATCTATAGCTGACGAGGATATGCCAATGTGTTTTTCCACCAGATTTTGTACAGTTTCATTCCGATACATAGTGTACGGCTTGCTCCTGAATGCCATTTATGGCTGCGCGCATGCACAGCAGTCCCCTTCCACAAAAAAAATACAGTTTGATGTTCAAACTTTGATAGACCAGGCTGAGGTAGCAGAGAAGCAGCGCGACTGGAAGACAGAGATGCATCTTCTGGAAGATGCGCACAAAAAAGCAATCGCCATCAAGGATAGGGCTGGGGAAGCAGAGACGCTTCATAAGATTGCATATGTCTACTCGCAAACAGGTCAGCCCCAGAAGGCCCTCGAGTTCTACGGACAGGCTCTGCCATTGAGAATAGAAGTGGGAGACATGTATAGCGAAGGTTCTACCATCCACAATATGGGATTTATTTATTGGAATTTAGGAGATAATCAGAAAGCCTTGAGCTTCTTTCTCGATGCCCTTAAAATACGAAAAAAACTGCCAGACTACAGGGGAGAATCAAGAACTCTTGTAGATATAGCCTCTGTATATGATGATCTGGGTAAGCCTGAGAAGGCATTGGAATACTATCAGCAGGATTTGGCGCTGTCGAGAGCATCATCTTACACAAAGGGCGAATCAGAAGCGCTTGGTAATATGGCTGCTATATATACTAAGATAGGACAACATCAAAAAGCGGTGGAGTACTATACGCAGCAACTAGCTCTCCTGAAAAAGGCAGGTGACAAGTATAGAGAAGCAACGGCTTCTAACGATGCCGGACTAACCTACGCACGCATGGAACAGTATCAAAAAGCAATTGAATTCTACTTACAGGCTCTTTCATTAATGAGAGAGACAGGAAATATAGATGGGGAAGCAGAGACGTTAAACAATATCGGACTGGCTTACGGTAATCTAAGCCAATATCAAAAAGCACTTGAGTATTATGTACAAGAACTGGAGTTAAAGCGAAAGTTTAAAAACACAAAAGATGAAGGGATGATATTCAGTAATATTGCATTGGCTTATTCCAACTCAGGGCTGATTCAAAAGGCGATGGAAAATTATAACAAATCAATATCGAGCTGCCTGATAGCCCTTGCCACAGAAAGAGAATCACAAGATAAAAGAGGCGAAGCGGCAACTCTTAATGATATCGGTTTAAACTATACTGCTCTGAACGACCCTCATAAAGCGCTGGAATACTATATGAAAGCATTGTCGCTGAAGCAATACATAAACGACAGAGAAGGTGAAAGCGCAGCGTTCAATAACATCGGGAATGCATACAATAAATTGAGTGAGCCTCAAAGAGCGCTTGAATTTTATCAGAAGGCTCTGACTATACGCAAAGCATTGCACGCTAAGGCAGGTGAAGCCGATACCCTCAACAATATGGGTGACGTGTATGCCCGCTTGGAGGAACCGAAAAACGCTTTGGATTTCAATATGACGGCGCTGCAATTAAAGCATGAACTAGGATATAAGTCTTGTGAAGAGGATATTCTTTTCAGCATCGGGGAGGTGTATTCTGGGCAAGGGCAGCTTGATAAGGCGTTTGAGTTCTATCAGAAGTCACTTGTTCTAAATAAAGAGCTGGCAGATGTACCGGCAGAAGCCGTGACGCTGAATAGTATTGGCTTGATGTTCTACAAGAAAGCGGAACCTCAACTAGCGCTGGACTACTTTCAGCAGTCGTTGACGCTGGTCAGCGAGTTAGGAGATATGGCCGGTGAGGCTGCAATACTGGCGAACACTGCAGATGTCTACGCCGGCATGAACGAAACTAAAAAAGCCCTGGAATTTTATCGGCAATCGCTTCTAATTTCAGAGGACCTAACCATTCCAATCGCTGACCCGTATCAGACCAATTCGTTTCGGCATCAACGTATCGGCAGCTTCACATCAAACTACGCTGCGGCCATATTGAAAAACGGTCAGCCCCAAGATGCGTTGATGATGCTCGAGCGGAGTCGTGCATCGGGATTTGCGGTGCAAGCCTCCAGGAACAAGCAATTTATGCAAACAATTCTGGACAGTGATGCTTTTCGCTGGGAAAAGATCAACTTACAGCTCGAAGATCTCGAAGCACAAATCAGTTTAAAGGCGAGTCAGTATCACGTTGAGAAAAAGGATATGCAGGCCAAACAAAACTACTCAAATGTTCTCGAAGCATTGCGCAGGGAACAGCAGAAAATTGTGCTGGACCGTAATCGCCTGAAAGCGCAGCTGCTTGCAGTTCACCCCGACTTTGTGCGCGTGTTCAATCAAAAGCCTCTGACATACGAGATGCTCCAAAAAGCGCTCACTACGCAGGATCACTCCGATACGCTTTTCCTGGAATATGCCATTATCGATTAGACGACTATACTTCTCTTTACCCTCTCCAAAGAGGAAGGCCTGCATGTTTTTCCACTGGATGCCAATGCGCTGAAGGTGAAATCTCTTAAAGTCAGGATTCAGGAATGGCGTCAAAGCATTAGCTCCGCCAAATTGGTTTCCGAGAATACAGAACAGGTTAACCAGCTTTCCCAAATGCTTCTAGGTCCGCTATATGAACAAGGGCAGCTTAAAACTAAGTGTTATCGTCATCTGGTGATTGTAGGGGATGACATTCTGCGCGAACTTCCTTTCGCGGCGCTGAAAACACCTAAAGGCACACGATTGGTGGAGGAGATCGCGATTTCCAGCCCATTCTCATTAACTATGCTGACATGGCCGTATCCATATCGCGCCACTTCAAAGTCTACATTGGTGGTGTCAAATCCCGCAGATAATCCTGGCATCGGTACTCGGACAGCAAGACAATCACCCATGATCAAAGCATTATTCACTGATATTTCTCCTTTCGATGAAGTATCTGCGACAAAGGCTAATATGACGAAAAGAATAGGTGACAGCCAGATAGTACACTTCGATCTATCTTATGAAGCCAATAATCTGAACGGACTGTTTTCCTACCTGATGCTCAATGGTCAGAAAGATCCTGATCGAAATCTGACCTTAGTGGAAGTTATCGGAACCCCGTTAAAAGCACAATTGGCGGTGTTGTCTGATTGCCACACTATGCCTGGAGGCGACCATGATGGGGAAGGACTGTTGGGACTGGAGTGGGCACTCAATGTATCAGGCTGTCCGGCGCTCGCAGCGCCTCTATGGGAAGTTAATGATATGGCAGCGGTAATGCTGCTGAACTATTTCTATCGAGAGTTGCTATCGGGCAAAACCCAAAAACAGGGATTAAGTAAGGATGAAGCTCTTCGCAAAGCCATGCTGGCGGTTTTGAAAAAGCCGGAATATTCTGCACCCCACAACTGGGCAGCGTTTCAGATTATGGGAACAACTACGCCACTCCGTATGAACATGTCAGCGGTTGACCATCGCAGCAAAGCATCCTTATAATTCATGGCGGTATGGCAGGGAAGGCTGGGCTCCGACACGGGTTACTGAAATGGCGGCGGCTCGGTTCGCAAATACTGCTGCCTCATCCAGGGATTTGCCTTCTGAGAGAGCGACTGCGAGCGCGCCTGTAAAACAGTCGCCAGCGGCTGTAGTATCTACTGGAGCGACCGGCAGCCCAGAAATGTGGCGCTCACCTTTCGAATCCGATAAAAGGCATCCATCCCCTCCAAGCGTGATAACAACGGCCCGAACGCCCATCTCTCTAATCTGGATGGCAGCTTTCTCCATATCCAGTCCACCTGGTGTATCCAGACCAAGAATACCTGCTGCCTCATGTTCGTTCGGGGTCAGAATATCCACCAGTTCCAACACAGATCGATCCAGCGGATGCGTGTGGCTGTAAGGGGCGGGATTCAAAATAGTACGGACGCCAGAAGTTCGTGCGGTCTCCAGAGCCTTTTTGACAGAAGCAATAGGAATTTCAAGCTGAAGCACGATAGAATCCGAGCGCTGTATTAATTCGGCAGCATTTTCAATATCCTCCAACGAAACATGAGCGTTCGCGCCAGGGGCCACTATTATGCTGTTCTGTCCTCTGCAGTCTACACCGATCAGCGCTATGCCGGAGGGCGCGTTTCTGTCCTTTTTAAGATGGGTAACATCGATACCTTCGCTGGCAAGCCCTTTGTTCAGCGTGTCGCCAAAGGCATCCTGTCCCACACGGCCGATGAAATGGACGCTGCCACCCAGGCGAGCCGCAGCGACCGCCTGATTAGCCCCCTTGCCGCCTGGTATCGCAGCCGCGTCACCGCCCAGAACAGTCTCTCCGGCGGCAGGAATATGCTCGACCTGAACCACCATATCCATATTCGCGCTTCCGATCACCACGATACTCGAAATTTTAGTCATCTCTGATTCTCCATTTCCTGCACCTTACATAACCAACGAAAACCAATAGATCGTAAATTTTAATGCAGCGCTTGAGACTTCCGCTAACATGTATTATACTTAAGTTATGGAAGCAGAGACATCACAAGATCAGCTGGAATATATTGCCACTCTGCTCGTAACGCAAACGGGCAGCATATTTCCATGGAAGCGCAAAGAGGCGGAGGAACAGCTCGAGGCCCGGGCTGAGGAGTTTTTCGAACCTCTGCTGCGCCTGTATGAGAAATCTCTGGTGAACTACTTCAGCAAATCCATTAAAACCGCTTTCTGGACTACTCTGAGAGTTGTGATCATCGTGATGTTTGCTGCGTTGGAGGTTTCTTTATTTTTTTGGTCGGATGGGCAGTTCCAGGATAAGTTATGGGCTTCAATCTCCGTAATAATGTTTCTGCTGCCTGTATTTTATCATAGTAAGGATCACGATGAAGTGATGGATGCGCTGCCCGCAAAAGCGCTGACAAAATACCGGGATCTCAGAATAGTCGGACCGTTGGCTTCCGCGCTGGCCCATCAGAAAAACATACATATCAACTGGCAGAATTCGGTTTGTGACCAGATAGAAACAGCGCTTGTTGAAGCGCTCCCTCAAATCACCAGCGAAGACGATGTGCATCTCACCTCCGAACAGGTTGGCTTTCTTGCCCGAGCCGCCAAATTCCATCGGCCTGCTCTGGCCATCGCCATCCTCCAAGCTATGCCGTACGTCGGGAATGCACAGGCTCTGGCAGTCGTTCGAAGCATTGCCAGAGGAGGCGGCAAAACGACGCAGATCGTTGGAGCAGCTCAGGACTGTCTGCCTGCTCTCGAAGCGAGAGTCGCCCGTTTGAATATCGCCGAGACACTGCTTCGGCCCTCCTCGCCAGTACATCTCGGCAGGAATACTCTGCTCCGCCCGGTAAATCAATTAAAAGAATCGTCGTCGGAAGAGCTGCTCAGAGCTTTCATCGACGAATAGTTTTTTAGCTCTATAAATTTTATACTCCAGGCGGTCCACGCCTGGAATTGGGGAGTGTATATGTTTCCATGCTGCCTGCTGCTGGTTACCCTGTCGATCACAGGTATGGTGTCGAGCTCTGGAACAGTTTTTTCTAATCCCGATTCTCTCATAAAAAGGAATTTAAAAAATGAACCAGCCGCAACGGAGCGACTGTTAAAGGCATATAATAATTTGCCTCCCGTGATCCCTCCATCATGGAAGAATCTGGAAGCGGTCTGGAGTTTTGCTCTGGGTGATCCTGCGGAGGGGCTGAACACAACGCTTGCCAGTTTGCCGCATAATCTGGAGCTGGTTACACTGCCTCATCGAACACTTCACGCCGACACACCCTACTGGTATGTCACGGAGGTGGGGATTAAGTCTGCATCCGTTCTGGAGTTCGATGCAGATGATGGCGCTCAGTTGTACGCGGATGGCAGACGAATTCCAATCAGCGGTGATGTGTTTTATGTACCTGCTTCTTCAGGAAAATCACACCTCGTCGTACGCGTGCTTAACAAAGCGCTCTATGGCGGCCTTGGTGCGGCAAGAATCGCATTAAAAACCGATTACGATCGTTTCACCCGGCAGTCCGGTTACCGCAGCAGGCTTTCTGCAATGGTGCGTAAAACTCGCCTTTTGATGGCGCCCACTTCGGAGCAGGTAGGTTCTGCTCTGCAGGCAGTTCAAAAGCAGAGCGAGGAATCGCTGCGGATCGCCGAGAGGCTTCTCAGCGGTTTTCCAATCACGATAGTCGGCCCCTATCTTCAAAATGCGGCCATAGATCAAATGCGCATTGTTTGGGAGACGGATGTTCCTGCCTCTGAATCTTTCCTGGAGTGGGGCTTACGAGACAGCCTGACTCATAAATCCAGCGCTTTAAACAGTGGCAATCTGCACGAGGTTCCTCTAAACGGTCTCAAGCCGGATACTTCCTACTTCTATCGGATACACTCTGGCCCGGTAGTTTCACCTGCTTACTCTTTTCGCACACTACCACAGTCAGGTCCATTCGCGTTTACAGCCTGGTCGGATTCGCACGCCAACGAGGAAGAACATGGCAATAACGACGTCTACAGGCAAAATATCAACGTGATGCACCGGCTGCCGATAGCATTTACCGTAGGAGCCGGAGACCTGGTCGAGAATGGAAATCACAAAGGCTCCTGGGAAAACTTTTTCGAGGTGGCTGCTCCGCTTGTTTCGGAGATTCCAATTATGCTCGTAGGCGGAAATCATGACTACGACGGCTGCTTTGAGGATCTGAAATCGGTCTATTTCGAGCGCTATGCACGCAATATTCCAAAACCGCAATACTTCGCATGGACGGCAGGCAATTCTCGCTTCGCAGCACTTGACCCGAACATGTATTTCCCTACCGGAATTCCCGTTGGATCCGCCGAATATAAATGGTTAATGTCCGAGTTGGAATCGCCGGAATGGAAAAAGGCCACGTGGCACTTTATTTTTCTGCATCAGCCGCCCTATTCGCAGGGCTGGGCGGATTACCACGGTGATATTCCTATCCGAGATCTTTTCGATCCACTCGTTGAAAAGTACGGGATTGATTTTATTGTGGCAGGACATACGCACGATTACGAGCATCTCACGAAAACATATGGCAGCCAAAAACTGCATCTGCTGATCGTAGGGGGAATGGGCGGCGGGCTGGAGGATGATACGATGTCCACAGAACCAGTCATGGATAAGGTGATCAAGCGGCATCATTTCGGTCTTTTTCAAGTCGATGGGCGGAAAGTGACTTTCAGTGCCGTAGCCACAGATACGCGTATATTGGATCGCTTCGTCGACGTCAAGTAATATACTTTCTACGATGCTAAATTGCGGACTCTCGTTCGCAGTCATTCGAATTCAGCCGCCGGGCATTTTTAGCCGGTTCATTAGTTGGATGTCAATAACGAAGGCTGCAAAATCATTTAAGGCGCACCAACAGCTTCATCTTCTCGAACCTTTTTTCACCGATCCCGGATACCTGCATTAGATCCTCAATACTCTTGAAGCCGCCATTGTCTTTCCGGTAGGCGAGAATACGTTCGGCCATGGATGGCCCGATTCCTGGCAGTTTCTGGAGTTCCTCAGCGCCTGCTGTATTCAAGTTCACCTGTCCTTGGGAAGGGCTGGAGAGCTTTGCAGGTTTGCTCTCTCCATTTCTGCCCTGCCTGGGCGATTTGGAGCCCGGTGATGATTTTGAGTTTGAGGTGTCTGATGGAGTGGAATTCGGCGCGCCGCCTTCCGGTTTCTCCGTGCGGGTGGGGAGATAGAGCTGAGTGCCGTCTTCAATATGGGCAGCCAGATTAATAGCATCTGAATTTGCAGTGGAGAGCGGTCCGCCCGCGGCCGTCAGGGCATCCTCATTACGGGAGCCAGGCTTTAAATGATACACCCCCGGCTTGTGAACCGCGCCCGCCACATGGACAATAATCTCGGATGGTGGAGTTTCGGTCGGAGCGTGGATAGCACTTTCCTGCGGGAATGAGGCGGCGGAACTATTGGATTCTGAAGTGGCAGAAGGACTGTGTGCGGCAGAACGAATAGCAATTCCAGGCGGAGCATGCGCAGAAGGAGATCGAAGTGCAGTCCATCCAACCAGCGCCGTGATAACGCATAAGAGCGTGATGACACCGATCGATTCACTTCTGGTGAGGCTGCGCATGGGATACCCTCAACGAGAAAAATTAAATCTGAAACTTGCGGCCCTATTTCTCCGGGCGCATCAGTGGAAATAGAAGCACATCTCGAATGCTGTCTGCTTCCGTGAGAATCATTGCAAGGCGGTCGATACCAATCCCCAGTCCGCCCGTCGGCGGCATCCCGTATTCCATGGCACGCAGGAAGTCCTCATCCATTGGGTGCGCTTCGTCGTCACCCGCTTCTCGCTGCGAAACCTGGCCTTCAAAGCGCTCCCGCTGATCCAGAGGGTCATTAATTTCGGAAAACGCGTTCCCTAGTTCCTGGGTAGCCGCGTAGACTTCGAAGCGGCGTGTCAGCGCCGGATTATCCTGCCGTTTTTTCGCGAGCGGCGATGTTTCCACTGGGAAATCTGTGATAAACGTCGGCTGGATGAGGGTAGGCTGTGTATAGACCTCGTGCAGTTTTTCGATCAGGCCGCCGAGGGTCGACTCTTTGTCGAGATCAAATGGCACACCAATATTTTTACAGGCGGATTTTGCCGATTCGAGTGTTTCGAATGCGGAAGGCTCTATGCCTGCGTACTCTCGAATTCCTTCCAGCATTGGCAGGCGCCGCCAGGGGCGGGCAGCTAAATCTATGGTCTGCCCTCGATATTGGAAAGAGGCCGTCCCATTAATATCCTGCGCGATGGAGATATACATTCCCTCCACGAGCAGCATAATATCGTCCAGATCAGCGTATGCCTGATAGAGCTCCATCAGGGTGAATTCTGGATTGTGGCGCGTCGAAACGCCTTCATTTCGGAAGACTCGGCCTATCTCGTAAACTTTTTCATAGCCGCCTATAATCAGACGTTTCAGATAGAGTTCGAGAGATATTCGGAGCTTGAATTCATGATCGAGCGCGTTGTGAAACGTTTTGAACGGCCGCGCGGCCGCTCCGCCTGCCACCAGTTGCAAGACGGGTGTCTCCACTTCAAGAAATCCCTGGGCGTCCAGATACCTGCGCATCGCGGAGACTACTTTACTCCGTTTAGTCAGAATGGCGCGCGATTCAGGATTCGCCAATAGATCGAGATACCGGTAACGATAACGGTCCTCGGTATTGGCAAGCGCTCCATGGACTTCACCCTCTTCATCCTGCTTGCCGAGCGGCGGTGGTCGCAGAGCTTTCGAGACAAGAGCCACTTCCTGCGTGTGTACGCTGATCTCTCCAGTTCGCGTTCGGAAAACATATCCCTTTATTGCCAGGAAGTCACCCAGGTCGGAACCGCGAAAAATTTCGTACGCGTTCTCACCGACGTCATCTTTTTTGACGTAGACCTGCACTCGGCCCGATTCGTCCGAGAGATGTGCAAAGGATGCTTTTCCCATCGCACGTTTTGCCACCAGCCGGCCTGCAATTGATACCTGCTGATTCTCCAGATCACCAAACGACTGCTCATCAGCAATTTGGGCAGCAGTATGCGACCGTTCACAGCGTTCAACCACAAACGGGTCAATTCCCTGTGCGCGCAGAGCTTTCAATTTATCTATGCGCAGATCGCGCTGTTCATTGTGTTCCGCGTGCTGCTGTTCGCCCTGTTCACTCACTGTGGTATCTGCCTTTAATACGGATTTTAAACGAGGTTACTTCCTGATGCTGTCGATATGATATCGAATAACACCATCCGGTACGTGTACGGGAATGGTGTCTCCGACTTTTTTGCCATAGAGAGCATCGCCTACCGGTGATTCATCCGAAATAAGATCATTATCCGGATCGGCCTCTACAGAGCTGACCAGAGTGAATTCCCACTCGTCATCATTGTCCAGATTGGTCATTTTTACGATAGATCCGATCCCAATATGGTCGGTAGGTATATCGTCCTGATCGAGAAGCTGCGCAATTTGAAGCACTCTGCGCAGCTCAGTAATTTGGCTCTCGACCATAGCTTGCTCAGTTTTTGCATCTTCATACTCAGCATTTTCGGTAAGTTCGCCGAACTGCTTGGAATCTCTCAGTCTCTCTGCGACTTCCCTGCGCTGAACGTTTCTGAGATGATCCAGCCTCTGTGATAATTTATCGTGACCGCCAGGTGTTAAGACGATCTCAGCTTCTTGCGACATTCCCTATTCTCCTGTTGCCCGCTATATTGAATCCAGCCTGAGAATTCTTACGAAGCTTTCTTCGTACATCTATACGAAAAGCAGAGCGATAAGTTCACCAACATTCCTGTTTTAAAAATATGTACAATAAAGCACTGAGACCTCATGGTCTCAGTGCTCGAAATTTGGTACACCGGTGAAGTGCGAAGGATGATAGCACATATATCTTCTGCTTGTCAATAACGGGCGAACAAACTAAGTCTAATGAGCCATTCCTCCCATCATATTTGCCATCATCGGGCATTTCATCATCGACTTCTTACCCATTTCCATATGCTCCATCATATGCGTCATCATCTCAGAATGCATCGATGCCATTTTGCTGCGCTCTGCTTTTCGCTGAACAATCATCTCCTGAACGACTGCAGAGAGCGCCTCGACCTTTTCTGCCTCCGGAGCGGCGGATACCTTCGTAAAGAGATCGTCCAGTTTTGTATCCTGCTCTTTTAAATCGGCTGCCATTTTCTGATTTTTCAGCATCATCATCATGCAGTGCTTCATCATCGGATCCTGCATGCTGCCTGCTTTTGTTTTTTGGGCGGCTTTCATTTTCATGGCAGAGTGATCGTGCGCCTGCGGCTGAGACTGCGCAATAATTCCGGAAACGATCACGATACTAGTGACGATCAATGTTGAAAATCTAAACTTATTCATAGAAGCTCCTGTAATCTGCGCTGCAGATTGGTATTGGCAGATAAATGCTTTATCTTACCGAAGTGAATATTCTTGCTGCATTGCATCCCATAAATCTTGAGATATTTTTCAATTTCACGATCAAATATGCACAAGCGAACATCCCGTCGTCGCCATAAAATGTGCATGTTAAGCGATATAAAACAGTGCGAATTCTACGAACTCTGATGGGTGGTAATTGAATCTATAATAGGTGGTACTTGATGATATTATGTAATCAAAATCTGATATCGACATCCGCGAATCGGCGTATATTTTATAATAGTAGAACTTACAGCTTCTATTCGCGATGCGGTATACTGCGCAATCTAGACCCGGAAATAGGCTTTCCTGTTCCATATTTGAGTGCAGAGACTGCAAAGATTGATGATGAAGAATTCAGAATCTTCAAAGGTTTATGCTCTGTTGACAGGGAACATTCCACTAAACAATCTCGTTTATAGCTTAAGGGAGTGAGCAATTTATCCTTTGGATAAACTGCTTGATTTATCTCAGGAGAAACAATAATGAGTGATTTGATTGTAGTGACTTATCCAGATCAGTTCCGGGCTGAAGAGGTGCGCGTAGCCCTCGCGCGAATGCAGGTGGAGCATCTGATCGATCTGGAAGATGCATGCTGCGTGGCTAAGGATGTCGACGGCAAAATTAAACTGCATCAGTCCGTCAATCTAACGGCTGCAAGTGCTGTAAATGGCGGTTTTTGGGGAATGCTTATTGGCCTGCTGTTCCTTAATCCGCTTATCGGTGGTCTGATAGGCGCAGGCGCAGGCGCCCTGAGCGGCGCAGCCACTGATTACGGAATTAGCGATGACTTCATACGGTCGCTTGCCGATCAGATGCAGACCAACAGCTCTGCGATATTCATACTGGTTCGTAAAATTACTCCTGATAAAGTGCTCGATGAACTCAGCAAATATGGAGGAACTGTACTGACAACCTCCTTTACCAAAGATATAGAGGCCGAGTGGCAGAAAGCTCTTAAAGAAGGAAATACTTATCTTGAATAATTTAAACTGGCGTCCTGCCAAAGTCGATATCCATGCAAAAGGATAAGGATAAATTTGCCGAGGGAGAATATATACCGGGTAATTCGCGGGAAATCGTCTCTGCAGAAGCTGCTATTGAAGATGTAGAGGATCTCAATAAAGCGCATGCACAGGATTCCATTTCATTAAACGCTAAGCCCTGGTGGAAGTCGATGGGGCCGGGGCTGATTACCGGAGCCGCCGATGACGATCCTTCTGGAATTGGAACCTACTCCGTTACCGGCGCACAATTTGGTTACCTGCTCCTGTGGCTGGTGCCTGTTTGTATTCCGTTGATGATTGCGGTTCAAGAGATGTGCGGCCGTGTCGGGGTGCTCACCGGCAAGGGCCTGGCTGCGGTAATCAAAGAAAACTACTCAAAATGGCTGCTCATCAGTGTCGTGTCTCTGCTCCTCTGCGCAAACATTATCAATATCTATGCCGATTTAAATGTGATGGCTGCCTCCATGAAAATGCTGTTTCACGGCGCTTTCTTTTTTTGGCTGTCTATGATCACGCTCGTTTCAGTGGCGCTTCAGATTATAGTTCCCTATCGAGAATATGTACGATTCCTGAAGTGGCTGTCTGTGTCTCTTCTGGCTTATGTGGTCGTTGCTCTGCTGCCTGCTGTGCATAACAACTGGGCTCAAATCGCGTATCATTTCTTTCTACCCCATTGGAAATGGAAAACTGAATTCTTGATGACGGTTGTTGGATTCTTGGGAACCACCATTTCTCCCTATCTCTTTTTCTGGCAGGCAGGCGAAGAGATTGAAGAAGAGATAATGGAAGGAAAATCCAATGCGGCGGGAACCCGAGTAGGCAAAGCCTCCAGCGAAGAGATGCGGCGCCTCAGAAATGATACTGTCATCGGTATGATCGCCTCTCAATCAATCACTTTTTTTATAATAATATGTGCAGCGGCTACTCTGAATGCGAAGGGCCAGACAGATATTCGAACTGCGCAGGATGCCGCGCGAGCGCTGCTTCCGCTGGGACCCGCCGCCTACTGGCTGTTCACTTTAGGTATTGTAGGAACCGGCATGCTCGCCATCCCCACCCTCGCGGGCTCCGCCGCCTACGCGGTTTCAGAGTCTTTCGGCTGGCGATACGGCCTCTACCGCAGATATAACCGGGCAAAAGGGTTCTACCTCACCATCGCCGCAGCTATCGTACTGGGTTTTCTGCTTAACTTCATGAAAAGCATCGATCCAGTAAAAGCGCTGCTCTACTCCGCAGTTCTGAATGGAATCGTGGCCGTTCCTCTAATGATCGTATTGCTCAAAGTGTGTAATAACAGAAAGATTGTTGGCAGCAATTTCAATCGCCCGATCTCCAACGTATTGGGCTGGCTTGCGGTAATCCTGATGGCTGCTGCGGGCGGATTTATGCTGTGGACAGTGGCTGCAGGTAAATCGTAATTCGTGGATGACGAGCAAGATGCTATCTGTGAGATGAACTTTTACAACTACGGACACGTCATCTGCTACGGACGGCAAACAATTATACATGTAAGACTCGACAAATTCCTCGCGAACCGTTATACTTGGAATATCCCGGGCTGAGAATGCCCATCCACTCGCTGCCTAACGTGAATTTTTACGCTAGGACCGGAGGACGTTGCAGTCATGAGTGAAACCTCCTTCTCCACCGCGCTTGATACCTTAAAAGAACATTTAGTGGGATATGATGACGGCGTGGAGCAGTTCAAACTGGCTCTGCTCACCGGACAGCACATGCTTCTGGTTGGCCGGCCCGGCAGAGGTAAGTCCTATCCTGCCAGGCTATTCGTAGGCTCTGTGCAGCATGCAAAGGTTTTCCGAACGCAAATAACCGCTTATACGATGCCGGATCATCTGGTGGGTGCGCCGATTCCGCATACCTATCTGGAAGAGGGCAGGCAGGTCTACAATACCGATAATGGCATTCTGAACTGCGACATAGCTATGCTGGAAGAGTTTACCGATGGACCTGTCGCGCTCGCGCGAAGTCTGAACACAATTCTCTACGAGCGCATGTTCGAAGTAAAAGATCAGGATCCGATACCTGCGCATCTTCACCACGCAATCCTGACGGCCAATCAGGCACCGCGCGGAGAAGAGTGGAAGGCGGTTTGGAGCCGAATCGCTTTCCGGTTCACTCCCTCAGAGGTGACAACTCCCTGGGGCAGATTTCAGACCGGACAGGTCTACCTCCACACACATGGCCATGCGCCCACTCTGCCGCTCGTCGATATCGAACAGGTGCGCGAACTATCCTGCAAACGAGATATGATGGAGGTCCCGCCAGGCGTATTATTGGTAGAAAGCTGGATATCAGGTGAATTTCATCGCAGGTGCCAGGAGGATGCGCATCTGGGAAGATCCGGGCTGTTTTCATCCGATTTAAGAAGAGAGAATCTGTTTCTGGATGTTATTCGAGCAGGGGCAGTACTGGAAGGCCGATCCAGAGCGGAGTATGCGCATGTGAGAAAATATCTTCCTTATGCGCTTCCATTGGGCGATGATGAAGATGGCATTGCAGCCCATAATATTTTGAATCGGGTGCTGGACGAGGTGCTTCCGCATCGCATACATAGAGATGAACTCGCCCTCTACGACTCTCTGGGCGATCTTGCGCAGCAGATTCTAGACTATCAGCACCATCACGGGAATCATCCCGGAGATTTCCGACTCAGGCTTCCGGGTACTCCCACTATTTTTGCAGCGCGACGCGAGCTGCTAGGGCATCTGGGCAAGGTGCGGGGAGTTGCTGGAGTAGAAGGCCTTGTAAATATTCTGCGCCAGGCAGTAATACGCCTTGGCGGAGATGAAGATTGAATCGCGCTGGGCAAGCTGAAAATGATACTGCCGAATCAGCGGAATTTTTGCAGGAAGAACCTCCCGATTCGGTGTTCATATCCAGTTTTAAAGCCATAAAATGGGCAGTAGTCTGGTGGCTTACCCTCTTTGCAGAAATGGGGAAAGCCCTTAATCGCAAACGACTTCATCAAGCGCGGCCCTGGCAGATTAAGATCAAGCCTCGGCATGGCCTTGCAAAACAGAAACCGCCCCAGCTAGATTCACTCATGAATCTGCATCGATCCCTCGACGACTTCGAAAAAATCTCGTCCCACGCACGTGATTTCCACTCCCGCGAAAGTGATTTCTTTGCCGACAAAAAAAATGTAGAAGAGTTCATTCGTTGTTTGATTGAAAAAAATCCGCCATGGCTCTATATTTCACGTCCCCTTTCGGGAGGAGAACACGGTGAGGAAGAGCAGGCAGATGAAGTGCTCTGGCGAGAGAGGGAAGTAGTATCGAATGAAGAAGTAGAGCTTTTCATACCGGATGAATCCTGGCGCGATTTGCCGCTATCTTCGATGACGCTTCGCCCCACACACACTTTCGACGAAGTCTGGCGTGCCCGGCTGCTTGATCAAATACTGCCTGCGGAAGTGCTGGTGGACCGCCACAACCGGGGAGAAATTCTGATACCGATTCACAATTTTGCCCATCAAAGACTCGAATTCAGATTAGAGCGAAGAAATATGGAGCTGACAATCCGCAAACCGGTTCCAATCTCGATTCCCTCGGAAGGGGGAAGCGGTACCGGCGGGCAGCTGCTCTATATCCTTCTGGATTCCAGCGCCTCCATGCAGGGTAAAAGCGCGGTGCTGGCTATGGCAGTGATCGCTGCCGTCATACGCGCAAATATGGGCCAGAAAGATACTTTTTATCTTTTCAGGTCTTATGCAGAAGAGTTGTGGCCAAAGCAGGTAGCTCCGCCTTTCGTGGCCAGATCACTGCAAGAGAAAGATGCGCTGCTGGATATCATACTTTCCATCAATTTTAATGGGGTAGCCACTCACGTAAATGCAGCGCTCGATGTCGCGGTGGAAGATATACTGCATCTGAAGCGGGATGAGCATCGCGATGCAGGCCTTTTGCTGGTCACGGATGGCCGAGCAGAAATTCTGGAAAGTACGAGATTACGCCTTCGGCGTGCAGAGGTCAAGCTGCATACAGTCATGGTCACCCGCGAATATAATCCAGGTCTTGAAGCCATCTCTGAAAGTTATACTTCACTCGATATTTCCTCACTGGTTTAGTCAGCCTTGCACCTGCAGGCATATGAACGAATGCTGTATCGATCTGAATCTGTCGTTTTGCGCTTGATGTAAAATCCTCACGCGGTTCGCACCCTATTCCAATCCTCCTCGAACACCGATAATTTGAAGTAAATATCTTTTTACGTTTAAATTGCGCTTGATTGAAAAATAAATTTCCGCGCGCGTGGAATGTTATTCCCTGAATGCAATTTCGGCAGAGGCTCGGTATGCGGGCAGATGCGGAAGTTTCCGTTCTCAAATACCATCCAAACAATGGGCTCATTGCGTGCTGCATCCGTGCTTTATGAAGCCAACCAGAAAAATTAATATTGCTGAAAATCCTATAGCAGTTGAAAGTAGTGGGAATGGATTGCACCCAACTATGGAAGAATTGAAGAAGACGAAACTGCCGGCGAAAGGGAGAAAAACAGTATGTATCTTCTGACTGAGGAACAGCGGGTAAATTTGGAAGTGCTTGATAATCGCCAGATGCCGATATGCACCGTGCCGGCAAATTTATTGAGCCTGCAAGGTGAATGGGCAACGGTCATGCTGTCCCCAGATGTCAGCATTTCTGGGCTGAGATGGGGCGCCTGGGTTCGATTCTGGATGGGCGAGGGTTCCTCGAGTTACGAAGTAATTGGTACCATAGCCGCGCTGGAACTTCAAAGAGAAAACCTGGAAAGTACTAATTCAGAGCAAATACCGGCACATTCACGCGAAGCATTGATCCGGCTGCAGGAGTTTCGGCCTGTATCGCAGCGGCGAACCTCACAGCGGCATTTTCATCAGACCAAGATACTCTTTCGTCAGATTTCTAAAGCAGATTTACAGCAGGCAGACGCTTATATTAATCAGACATTTTCGGATAGTGATAGTTCCGAATGGATTGCCGGCATATGTATCGATATCAGTCCCGGTGGAATGCGTATTAGGACAGACACGGACATACCGGAAAATGAACATATTCTATTAAATTTTAGTTTTGATAAGATCAATGGAGAATCTGCTGAACCGCCTAAAAGATTTCTGCTTTCCGGACGGATTATCCGCAGATCTGCCTGTATTCGCAACTCGGCCGCTGTAGAAATGGCTGTGAAATTCGACAGCCTTTCGGTGGAAGACGGCATGGCACTTTCGACCTGGAGCGCCGCGCGTTGATCGATTTAATGCTCTGAATTGGCAGGGTATATGGAGAACCAAAGCATTGGATTTATCTATAAATGAATTACTAACACCCTGGATTGTCTTTACAGGCGGCGTGCTTACCGGCAGCGCTCTGTTATGGATAAGGACCAGAAAAAAAAATAATGCGAGTATAAATAGATCCTTAACGCTTGTTCGCCAGCAGCTAGCCAGAGAGGAACATCTCTGCACGTCTGCACTCGAAGCGCTGGCTTATGCGATCGATGCGTCCGATACCTATAATTTCGGCCATATAGATTGTGTGCAGCGCGCGTCCTCTGCAATGGCCAAAATGATGCACCTGCCAGAGGATGAAACCGCCGGACTGCATTTTGCGGCACTGCTCCATAATGTAGGCAGGCTGGGGGTGCCCGAATATATTTTACGCAAGCCAAGTTCCCTCACTCCGGAAGAACAGGAAAAACTCCAGACACATCCTGTTTTGGGTGCCCGAATTCTGGCCTCCATCCCGTTCCCTGTATCTGTGGTTCCGTTGGTGCGACATCATTGTGAACATTGGGATGGAAATGGTTATCCCGATGGTCTCAAAGGGACCGCAATTCCACTCGGCGCACGCATACTATCTGTTGCGAACGCCTATAGCGCACTCCTGCGTCCTCGGCCATGGCGGGCAGCATATCCGCCCGATCAGGCGATAGCGATCATAGAAGATCTTTCTGGCACGCGGTTCGATCCCGCCGTGGTGGCTGCGTTTCGTATGGTCGCGGCGCAGCTTCGCGAGGAGTTTGATAATCAACTGGGTTTGAGCTATGCCTCAAGGCCGAATATAATTAAAAATAGTGAAGGCGGCGTGGATACTTCCCTGGAGAGCGCAGCACAGGACATTGCCTCTGCGAAACGTGAGACTCTCGCCCTTGAAAAACTAACCTATCTCGTCGCAGATTCGCTGCACATGGACGAATTTACCACCAAGCTAGTGGAGAATATTCTGGAAATAGTTCCCTGCTCAGCCTGTGTGATCTATCTTCCGCAGGATGATAAAATTCTGCATGCCGTGAATGCAAAAGGAATAAATGAACGCCATCTTCTGGAAAGTGTTGCAGATATCGGCAACTACCTGACTGGCAGAGTATACAGCAGAGGGGAAAGCATCATGGCCAGCTTTCTTCCGCAAGATATAGAGCTTCGGCCTGTTGGGGATCCCTGGATAGAATTTAAATCATCATTCATAGTTCCCATAGTGCACAATGGCATACCGCTGGGTACGATAAACCTCTATTCTGAACAGGAGACTGCTTTCAATGCTGACTCAGTTCGGGTTATGCGGCTGGTGGCGGCACAGGCTGGACGTGGTATCCACAATGCATCGAACTTTGCTAAGGTACAGGAGACAGCCTATACGGATGCGCTCACTGGTCTTAAAAATGCAAGGTTCCTGCGCGAGTTTATGGAAAAAGAGATCAATCGAGCGAAACGGGATGAGTTTCCACTGGCGGTGCTGAATATCGATCTGGATAATTTTAAGCCTATCAATGATCAGTTTGGACATGCCCGCGGAGATCAAACGCTGAAAGAGATGGCGGAGATTTTCAACGCGCACATTCGAAATTATGATCTGGCTGCGAGGTATGCAGGGGATGAGTTTGTAATAGTGCTGGCCAGATCGGCCAGAATTCAGGCTGAAGTGGTGGCTGGAAAGCTGAAAGCAAGTGTTGATAAACTAAGTAGAAGCATTTGTGCCAAAGAGCCAGATTTCCCCAGGTTGGGAGTAAGTATCGGCATCGCTATCTACCCCGATGACGCGGAAGATGTGCAGGGTATGCTCTGTCGCTCCGACACCGCCATGTACGAAGATAAAATAGATCGAAAAAGTACGCGCAAAACGATGCCCGATGAACGCCATGCTGCCTGATATGCGGGCAGCATGGCGCATCGATGATCTGGCGTGCAGCCTGAATTTTCGGACTGGTTTATACGGCACTCAGGCTGGAATCGATTACTGCCAGTGAGTGATTTCCACGCACGTAGTGGACGCTGGTTAATCCCAGCATGCTGCGAAGCTGATCTGCTGGAACCAGTTTAGGACCAGGGGATGGTGCGCTTCCCGGCGCCGGCTGTGGAAACGCAGTCGAACATGCCGTATGAAAAGTTACATTCCCTTCGATTTTTTGCATCGTTTGGTGGATATGGCCATTTAAAACAGTTACCGACCCAAATCGTTTGAGATACCCCAGCGCTTTTTCACTGTCTTCGGTACCCCAGCCCCACTCCGGATAGATCGACCACAGGGGAATATGGGCGAAAACGATGATCGGTGTGCTGCTTTTTACACCTTTCAGATCTTTTTCAAGCCATTCGAGCTGCTCATTACCCAGCAGACCCAGTCCCCCAATATTCAAATTTACGACATTGACCAACCCAATAAAGTGACAGCCTTTATGGTTGAAGCTATACCATCCGTTCCCATTGGAGCTTTTTGCAAATCGTTCTTTATACTGCTTTCCTTCATCCAGCATCACATCATGCTCACCCGGAACATAAAAAACATTGGAGAACTGACTGCCTTTTAATATCTGCTCCACGGTATCGAACTCTTCCGGTTTAGAAAGATGGCTGATGTCGCCTGTGTGAATCAGGAAATCCGGAGTTGTCTGCAGGGAATGGATTCTATCGACAGCGGTGTGAAACGTGCCGATCACATCTGGATTGGCTGCTTTGCTGAAACCGATGTGACTGTCGCTGATCTGCACAAAACTAAAATCTCCCGCTGAAGCTGCAGTACGCGGCATGGATAGATTCCCCAGCGGTTCTGATTTTAAAATGCCTCCCTGCATAGTCATGAGCACGCCGGTACCTGCCCATGCCATGCATTGCAAAAAACCACGGCGATCTATCAAATCACGGTGCTGATCATTTTCAATCTCTTCGCTCATTCTTCTGGTATCCTTTCAAATCGAATGTATTTTAGACTGGACTTTTGTTTGAGCCTCCACTTGGTTGACCCGGGCTTTCGGGCATTTATTCCCAGCAAAAAAAAATTCTTGGATGGGAATAAATGGAATGATCGGCGGGTCTTTATAGAGGAATGGATTAATTTTTGTGATTTTGGAGCAGTTGTTTTGCAGGACAAGAGCAGGTTGACACTATATGACCGTACCGTGATGCCGCATCTGAAGGCCTCTTATAATCTCGCGCGCTGGCTGACACGAAATGATCAGGATGCGGAGGACGTGATGCAGGAAGCATTCGTGCGTGCATTCCGTTCACTCGAAGGATTCAGGGGCGGCGACAGCCGGGCCTGGGTGCTGGCGATTGTTCGAAACACAAGCTACACCTGGCTCAAGCGAAATCGGAAACGAGAATATGAGCTTCCGTTTGATGATCTGATATACGATATTGCGGAGGAGGATAAGAATCCTGAAACGGTGATTATGAAACGGCTGGACAAGCAGGCTTTAACCCAGGCTTTGGAAGAGCTTCCAGTAGAATTTCGCGAAGTGCTCGTTTTGCGTGAAATAGAAGAACTTTCTTATAAAGAAATCGCCCAGATCGCCGACCTGCCTCTAGGCACGGTGATGTCTCGAATTGCCAGGGCGCGGCAGCGGCTGCTGCGCAGTCTGAGTGTGCGGATGGATAAGGAGCTGAGAAATGAACTGTAATGACGCGCAGCGGCTGATAGATGGCTGTGTGGATGGTGAGCTTCAGCTCGAGATGAGTATCGAGGTGGAAGACCATATCGCGTCCTGCCGTTCCTGCCGCAGCTTGTGGAACGCACATCGTGAACTTTCAGAAAATATGCATAGCGCAGATCTCCGTTTCGAGGTCCCAGCCGGACTGGAAAAGACTATTCGTAATGCGATTAAGTCGGAGGTTAAGCAGCCTGTCAGCCGGAATTTGCGGATTTGGCCGCAATGGCTCCGTTCGCAATCGTTCGCTTTCGGAGCAGCAGCGATAGCTCTTTTCGCGCTGTTCAACTGGAATATTGCTCGATTTCACAGTTCGGAATCGGGAAAAAATACTATATCGGAGGAAGTGGTATCCAGCCATATCCGTTCTTTAATGGCGGGTCATCTCTTTGATGTGGCTTCCACTGATCAGCATACTGTAAAACCCTGGTTCACCGGCAAAATAGATTTCTCACCTCCTGTATCCGATCTTAAAGAAGCAGGGTATCCCCTCGTGGGCGGCCGTCTGGACTATTTATCAGGCCATCCGGTAACGGCGCTTGTCTACAAGCACAGGAAGCACGTCATCAACCTATTTATATGGCCAGGGAAAACAGAGATATTGAAAGCTGAGCCTGTGCGCGAAACAAGACTCGGCTTTAATATCAGCTCCTGGACCGCAAATGGTATGAACTTCTACGCCGTTTCTGACGTAAACGCTAATGATCTTAAGGAGTTTTCAAAACTTATCGAGGATGGCAAGCGTTAGGCGATCAAGCAGAGTTGATGATTGAAGTATCAGTTTTGATTCTTTGGCTACTCTGTTATTAAGACACGGAGAGGCGTTTTTTAAGCTATAATCCTCTCCATTTTCCAAAGTAGACTCAGACGCTTGTTCGATAATTTGATGCCTGGCTCGGTTTTTCCTTCGTGCGCTTTCATCAATCAACTATTCATCCTCGTCCAACGCTGAACTGTCTCCATCCTCTTCCTGTTCAATCCTTTTTAAGCGTTCCTCCCAGAGATTTCGCAATACGATCCAATCAACTGCTTGGTTAAATTCCCACAACATGTCTTGGCAAATACAGGCAAAATTATTATCCGGATAAATATGCCATCGCAGTCCCAGCGCAGGGCGAACACCCACCATGCCTACCTCTGATCCAGAATCATAATCTACATAACTTACTCACCTTACGCAGGCGAGCAGTTCTAAAACTGACTATATTTATTAGAATGGCGGTACACTTTGGTTATGGACAAGGATGTACTCGATATTTATACGGATTACTTGATCAGTTCTTTTGGGCTGACGACAGCCACAGGATTATCTGCTTTATTTGGCGGAACCCTCAGCCATGATCGCATCAGTCGATTCTTAAAAGCGCCGCTCCAGACTTCAGCAGATCTCTGGAAACTGGTCAAGCCTCTGGTGCGGCAGGTGCAGCAAGAGGACAGCGTTCTGATTATCGACGACAGCGTAGAAGAGAAACCCTACACCGATGAGAGCGAACTCATCTGCTGGCACTTTGATCACACAATAGGGCGCGCCGTCAAAGGCATCAATCTCCTAACCTGCCTCTATTATAGCCAGGAGGTCGCTCTGCCCGTTGCCTTTGAACTGATAACAAAGCCTGATTTCGTTACCGATGAGAAAACCGGCAAAGTCAAACGCGCCGCTCTAAAGACTAAGAACGAACTCTATCGCCAGATGCTTTGTGCCTGTGCCGCTAACCAACTGCCTTTTGCGTATGTGCTTAATGACGTGTGGTTCGCTTCGGCAGAGAACATGCAGTACATCAAACAGACCATTAAGAAAGACTTTGTGATGCCGCTCAAGGAGAACCGCAAGATCTCTTTAGAACAGCCTGAAACCCCTAACCGGCGTTATGTGCCAGTCTCCTCGCTAACACTGGAGGCCGATACCCTGTTGACTGTCTGGCTGGAAGGATTGGACTTCCCGCTCCTGCTCTTAAAGCAGGTCTTAACAAACCAGGACGACAGTGTTGGGATCGCCTATCTAGTGACGAGTGATACGACGCTTTCTGCCGAACAAATCACGACACTCTACCAAAAACGTTGGAAGGTCGAAGAGTATCATAAGTCGCTTAAGAGCAATTTGAGTTTTTCCAAGTCACCGACAAAGACAGTGCGCACTCAGAGCAATCACCTATTCGCCTGTTTGGCCGCTTTCGTAAAAATGGAGCAATTGCGTCTGAGTACGAAGCTCAATCACTTTGCTATGAAAGCCCAACTGTATCTAGCAGCCTTAGCAAGTGCATTTCAACAACTTCAACAGTTAAAGATTAAGTGCTCGCCTGCGTAAGGTGAGTAACTTATTTCAATTTCGACACACTCCTCAACATGTTTGGGAGCCCACCTCTTCAAAAAGGCACACCCTAAAGACAGTTCCGAATATATTAAGTCTACATCGTCCGGGAGTTGAGCAATTCCACATGATCCTATTTCTTCGAATGACACAGTGATTTACCTTCCTTCGGGAACAACATGATTACTTCATCTTCTTCGGCATCGATTGTTTCTTCTGCTGGGATTCAACCTTCTTAATGCTTTCTTCGGTCGGCAGGTCTTCCGGCATAGTCCCGCCGAGTTCCTGTATGGTTTTCCTCACTTTGGCGCCCACTTCACGGTGGGTTCGGTTGGCTTCCGTCTTGCCGATAATCTTGTCTCTGCGCAGCTTGTCTTCGGCTTGAGTCGCTCGGAAGAGATTAGCTGCGAGTTCTGAGCTGCCCATATGATCCAGTATCTGTTCGCTCTTCTTCAAGCCTTTTCGCTTGTGGATGCCACGAGCATCGAGACCATTGTAAAGGCCGATGTATCCATGATTTTGAAAAATGGCATAATCAATTGGTTCGATGACTCCGGCGACTCTGGCGGCATCAGCCAAAGCAATATTATGATCTTTCAACTCCTGACGGAGCATCAGACGTCGCTCTTCTTCCAATGCCTTGTCACTCAGCTCCTGCCGGCGAGTTTGCACCGCGAAATAGGTCTGTCCTAGTGCGACGAGTTCCTTGTTGGGGTCGGCATTCTGAATTACTAAATAGCAGGCATATCTTGAAAGGTATACCGTTTTGATCGCTCGTTGTGCGCCACTACCAATGTTGACCATTTCTTGGACATCCAAGAAATGGTCTTCGATCCGTTGCCCCGACTGAAAACATGCCATTCTTGCTCGCTGAATCGCTGGCTCAAAATTCTTATAGTTCGCGTATTCAAGTACTCGTGCGAGATCACGACTCGACCAATACTCATCTCCGGATTCGTTCGTATGCCGAATTTGTTCGAAGACAGTTCCCTCTTGCATGTTAGGATTTGATTCAGTATTCATTTTGTCCACCCATCCTGTTTTACCATCGCGCTTATACCCACTTCCTATGGGCGGACAGAATAGCGCCGCCACGAACTCCAAGCAGCCTGGCGATGCCTGCATCCAAGTTTCGTATTTGACTCAGAGACAACCGGTTTCGAACAGTAATCTACCAAAAGAATGCCGAAGTGATGCACCCAAACGATAAATAACTTTCGGTTGTTGTTCTCTCGATCAATTACCGCGATGAGCTGCAGCTTAAGTAGTTCCAGACACTCGTAAAAGCATTCCAGCATTCGCATGGCGTAAAAAATGGGATTACTTTGAACCATTGTATTTTTAGATTTCAATCATTTGAACGACGCTATCTAGAAATCCTCGTATTTCTATCTAAATCATTCGGTAATATGTCGGTTTGGTTCATAGTTCTTCTGTTAACTCACTTGCAAAGTGAATTTTCGGAAACTTATTTTGAATATATTTTTTTACATTTCAAGTGCATTACGCTCACGACAGTTTAAATGAAAACAGAATAAATCACTATCGAATGGAGGTATGGTTAGTTCTTTTGGTTAAAATTGCAGGACTGATCCCGTAGTAAGCTGCTATCCAGCATTACAAAAATTGGCAGAGGAATGGCGCAATGTGCAGAAATATTAAAACGCTCTTCAACTTCGAGCCGCCTGTTACTGATGAAGAGATACGAGCGGCTTCCATTCAGTTTGTTCGTAAAATAAGCGGATTCAGCAAGCCATCGTCGGTGAATGAAGGAGCCTTCAATGCCGCTGTAGAGGAGATCGCCAGGGTATCTGCTGCACTGCTTGGTTCGCTCGAAACCAATGCAGCGCCTAAGGACCGACTGGTTGAAGCAGAACGAGCGAAGGCCCGATCAGTACAGCGGTTTTCAAGGTAATTACATGGTCAGCCAATCTGCTGCTTAAAACATTGAAAACTCTTTAAATAATCGAATTATCAATTCCCATTTATGTTGTTGCGGTGCATTAGAATATCGAGTTAAACATGGGCTGCTAAGACCATCATAAATAGCCTCCTAAGCGTTTAACGTATAAAATAATTGGTATACATGCTTTTGGGAATTCGTATGAAGACCTGGAACATATCACGCTTGAGATAAACACCCAGGAAGCGAGGATTTGTGGAGTTTCTGTCTGTTCATAGACTAATTTATGTGTGTATCCTAGGTCTTTTTACTCAATCCAATCACCGTGCAGCGCCTGCAAATCTCGCCCAATCTGATCTTAGTCAGCTGCAGACCACGGCAAAAGAGCATCCGGCAGACGCAAAAGCGCAGGCGAGATACGGCTCCGCTCTGGCAGAAGCAGGAAAGCGGGCAGAAGGAATACACTTTCTTCGCAGAGCAGTGAAACTCGATAACAAACTAACTGCTGCCTGGCATAATCTCGCAATTGCCGCAGAGCAGCAAACCTGGATGGATATCGCAGCAGATGCCCATGCTCACGTCCTTGCCGCCAGGCCCGGACTGGCAGGCGAGTGGATCAAACTTGGATACGTTCTCCTTCCAATGGGGAGATTCGATGAGGCGGAGCGCGCATTCAAACGAGCTGCAGCGCTGCAGCCCAACTCATCGGAAGCGCTGGTTGCCATGGCCAGCACAGAGTTTGCATTTTTCCATTATGATTCAGCAATCTCCAATCTAAAACGCGCATTAGCTATCAATCCCCGCTCTGCGGCTGCTCGGGCCGACCTCGCTTCCATAGAGCTTGATCAAGGCAGGCGAGAAAATGCAGAAACTGCCTGTCGGGCGGCTATTTCCATTGACCCGAATGCACCACGGCATAGACTGCTTCTGGCGCAGATCCTCATTGACTCCCCGAAAGCAGAAAAGCGGGCAGAGGCAATAGCAGCATTGGCTGCAGCAGAACAGTTAGGGAAAAACAGCAGCTACTCCCCACTAAGCGCGAGTGATACTGCGCGGCTGGAATATCTTAAAGGGCTCGCAGCGAGCCGGGATCAAAATTGGAAGGCAGCTCTTGAACACTGGAAAAAATCGTACACTTTGGATGCTGCGCAGCCAGTGGTACAGCTCGCGCTTGCGCGCGCGTTGATCAGGCAGGGCGGAGTAGAAGCTAGAGAAGGTTCGAAGATACTGATGGCCTATCAGCGGTCTCAAAAGCTCCGGGATCGGGCAAGGCAGCTTGGGATGCAGGCAGAAACGCATCCACATAACTTCAGGGCGCGTTTGGAGTATGGGAAGCTGCTGCTGGCTCAGAATAGCCTGGTACACGCGGAATGGGAACTGCACGAAGCAGTGCTGCTCAGTCCCCGCTCCGCGGCAGCAAGGAAATTATTTGCTCAGGCGCTAAAACGGCAAGGCCGAAATTCCGAAGCAGACTAAGTTCTGAAATCAAACTGAATATATACAAGGACGAAACGTTGATTAGATCAGGAATCCATGTGGTTCGGTTTCATATTTCCCTGGCAGCGACAGGCTGCTTTCTGCTGCTTCCAGGCGCTTGCGCAACCGCTCAAAAAGTAATCGACCCGGTCCCAAGGTGGAATAGTGATGCTGGCAGCTCCGCAATTGGCCCGGCGCTGGCGGGCAGTGCAGAACACTGTACTGGCATTGTAGTCACTCGAACCGAAGGCTCCATTTTAATGTTCAAGCCGGATGGATCATTGGCATTTAGTACCCATATGGATTTTCCAAGCGACAGTTCCGCTGCAGTCAGTGATCTTAATGGCGATGGTAAACAGGCTATTATTACTATGGACTGCCAAGGATCTGTATACGCTTTCGATTTAAGTGGAAAACGCCTCTGGAAATTTACTCAGGTAAGCAAAGCACGCGATTTTCGTGTTCCTGTTACAGCCGATCTCGACGGAGATGGAAAACGTGAAATACTGATCTCAGACAGCCGCGGTTCCATGGTCTGCCTGCATCGAAATGGCCGTCTCCGAATGAAGATAGACGCATCGAGGTATCGGGTGAGTGCACCGGCAGCAGGCCCTATCGGACATGGTCGTTTTGGAATCCTATTTGGAACGGAAGCGGGTGACTTAGACTGTGTTGATCGTTTCGGGAAGCTTCTATGGACATCACATCCCGGTGGCGGCCTTGGCAGATCACTGCCGCTGTTGATGCAGGAAAATGACCCGATCGCATTAATATCGAAAGCATTCGTAGATGCCCATCCTGCAATCTGCGCTCTCGATGCCTCGACTGGACATATGTTATGGTCAGCACCGTGTGCTTCGCAGTCCTACCATTCGATTTCATCCGCAGTATTGAACGAAGGGGAAGCGCCGTCAATCTTATATGGTGATAAAAATACACGCCTCTACTGTGTGGATAAAAATGGTAAAAAAATATGGACATCCCAGCTTGATGGACGCGGTATTTTCTTTACTCCCGCTATTGCCCGTATGAACAATTCTGGTAAGGCGACTATTTTCTTGACGGTTCGCGGTGAAGGTAGTGCAGGCAATTCACTCTACGTACTCGACCATGATGGCCACGAAATCGATGCCATCAGACTGCCAGGAGGCGGGAGCAGCGTTCCTTTGATATGTCGGTACCGTGATGAAAAAGAACTGCATCTCGTCACTCTCTCGGGAGGCAGGCTGCTATGTCATCGCCTGAATCAAGGAATTAACTCTCAGATATTATGGTCAGGCCTGCGCAACGATCCAGGAAATACCGGAAGTGTCGGAGCGCCGCCCTATCTGCATCATGATAAAGAGAGTGCGTGGCCGGTTCACGAAAAAGCTTTCAAAATCTCACCAACGGGTATGCACAAAATGGCGCAAGCGATAGAAAATATGTGTGAGCACATAAGTTCTGAAACCGCCCATAGCAGCAGGTACCTCAGGCTGCAAGGTCCAGATGGAATCATGCGGGTCTATATTCGAAATGAAAATGAGGCTGCATCTCCCGGCACCGACCTTCTGAAACAAATGTATGCACCGGGTGACTATTGGGCTGAAACGTTTGTGGATCATCCAGGCAGGGTATCCGTTAAAAACTTCCGAATTACTCATGAACGAAGTGAAGGCAGAATGAATACACTGCTGAGAGCCATTTCTGCAAATATAACTGCGATTAAAAAAAGTAAAACAGCTAATACTTCCTCGAATCACCTGTTCCAACAGTTGAATGGCAGGCTTGCTGCGGATGTAGATCAGGCAAATGAGATCCCGGATGCTGCAGATTTAGAGAGAGTTTATTCTCAGTCCCTGCACCTTCTGGCGCTCGCGAAAGTTTGCGCTGCTGAGCGCCCCCGAGGTGCCTTCTTAATTCAGCTCTTGAAGAATCCATGGCCCACTCATTCATCACTGGATCTGATCGAAACAGCCCAGGCAGCCCCTTTTGCAATCTCCATGCTGGGAAATGCCTTTCAATCAGAAGCGATATCAGTCACCAATTTAACCGCGAAAACTCTCCGTGTTAGATCGGAAATAATCAACGCCGAAGCTGGTTTAAAGCCAATAGTATCTGTTCGAGACTGTGTAAAAATCGTTCCCGGCACTACCGGGATTCCAACTGAAGATCCGCTCCCGGCGCTTCAGGACGGAAACAACATCGCAATCGAGCCGGGTGAATCACGTAAACTATGGCTGACGTTCTGTTCCAGAGGATGGGCGCCCGGAACACACCGACTGATGCTCAGGATAGGCGATCCCGCCTCCCTTGAACCACCTGCTGATACGCCGATTAAGGTTACGATTCTTCCGCTTGCACTGCCTGAAAAGAAAATATATCGTCATATCAACTGGCTCTATCTCGCTTCCATCGGAGATCCAGCGCTTCGGGAAAAAACGATGCAGGATGCTCTGGATCACGGCACGAACGTCTTCAACATCCCGCCCTGCACCGTGAAGGTAGATGCAAACGGCTCCGCAGTCAATACCGAATCGACTGCTCATGATTTGCTCGTTCAGCAGCTGCGAGGGAAAGCGGAGTTCCTTATCGACGGTTCCGTAGAAGTAACGTGGCCGGCAGGAGTAAACCCTTCACCTGACGCTTCTGAAAAGGCCTACGCGGATGCGGTGCACTGGTATGCAGACCATATGCGAAGCCTGGGCTGCAGTTATGGGGACTATGCGCTCTACCTGGCGGATGAGCCTGGACTGACTGGAGACGACTCCAGTTATCGGCACTACGTAGAGATTGTTCGCCGCGTTAAAGCTATCGATCCGCAGATGCGTATATTCTGCAATCCAGCCGGGGGAGCCTCAGCGGATGTGCTCGCCTCCGTTGCGGACAGTATCGATGTCTGGTGCCCAGATATGCATCTCGTCAAACAGCAGCCGCCAGCACTGCAATCGATGTTCCACCGAAAAGGAGAGTATTGGCACTATGAGGCTCCCGGTGATCAGCGAAATCTGGATCCACTCGGGTTTTATCGAATGCAGCCTTGGGTATCTTTTCGATATGGCATGACGGGAGGGGGATTCTGGGTTTATAGTCAGACTCCCGATTGGTTCACTGATCCGGCTCGAACTGTCGAATACGGCGTGGTCTACCCATCGCCGGCTGGCCCGGTAACTACCAAACGCTGGGAGGCTGCCAGGGAAGGTATGCAGGATTTTGAACTGCTATGGATGCTGAAAGAGGCTTGCCAGCGAACGCAGGGAATAGAATCCGATAAAGCGCTGCGCCTGCTGAATGAAGCGGCAGCCAATGTGACAAAAGGTCAGGAAAACACATCGGATATCGGCCGGCAGGTTTCCCCTATCGTCACAGATTATGCCTCCTGGATGCGCTATCGTCAGCTCGTGATCCAGGCGCTGCAGCATCTTCAATGAGATTCTAGAAGAGGACGTAAACCAATGAATATAAGTTTAGCCAGGATGCGTACAATATATATTCGATAAAGCCTGTTAATTAAGCCGCAGGCTTCGTTTGGATCAGTCATTTTGATTGGTGCATACTGCATTGCGGATACTTGACTGTATCCCATTTGCGATTTATTCTTTGCACTCCATTTTCTGAAGCCTGCTGTGAAAATGTATCTAAATACTGAGGTGTTATGATTGATGGAAAATCCAGTATTCATAAATGAGCTGCGGCAGAGTCCATTCCGGCGCAAATTATACCAGTGGATTCTTTTATGGATAGCAGCCTGCGCGGTCATTATATTTTGCGGGGACTATATCGATCCGCGCATGATGTTTTTTTGGATGCCGATAATTGTCTTGCCAGTGGTTGTTCCAACGTTTACTGCAGGCCTATTCGCAAGAGAGTATGAGCAGCAGACCTGGCAGGATATGGCTCTCACTCGTCTCACAAATGCTCAGGTCGTTATCGGAAAATTCCTCGCTTCGTTTCTGCAAGTTGGCGCGGTTCTACTGATGCTGCTGCCCCCGATCTACTATGATATGATCACACGAAGAAATGAACTTGGAGCGATTTGGCTATGGGATATCGTTGTCTATCTTTTCAAACTGATGCTCTCCACTACGTTTTATATCATGCTCGCAATGGTCTGCTCACGATACTCCTCGAATCGGCGTACCTCTCTCATCTGGTGTTATATTACTTTGTTTCTGTATGCACTCTTGGAAAGTACCGTTTGGAATGCACTCGGCTTAACATTTGGATGGAACCCGCAATCCAATAATGCTGCTGAGGGCTATATGCAGCAAATCCACCTGCTTATTTCTGCTGTCGTGGGGATAGGAGGAGGGTTTTTGCTCTGGGTAAGCCTTAGCGAGCAGAGAGGTTATCATGGTTCGGGTACTGGAGTCAGCAGAGGATGGCAGCCAATCGACCGAGGGGAGCTGTCTAAGGAGACTGCAACTAAATAGATTTTACTCGGCTGGATCATCCAGATAACGATTATTCAGGAGATGGGCCAGAATGTACATCGCCGGATGTACTACAATCCAGGGATGATGCAGCCATGATTCCAGCAGTAATTCACCACGGTCCTCCACTAATTTGAGAATAGCAGCGCGTTCATCCTTCGTGAGCGCGGCTTTTCTATCTGAATCTGAGATCGTTCCATCCAGTTCGTGGTGCATGAACCAGCCCGCGTTCGCAAGTTCTAAAGGAGACAGGTTCGCAGGCGGAATCGGAACAGTTTTTGGGTCAGGAGCTTCCGCGCTGAACAGGCTCGATACGAAATCCTGCGTAATATCATCGGGTGTTTTTTGAATATCGGAAGCATGACGCTGCAGCCAGAGCTGCAGCCACTCCGCAAACCACTCTCGCGCTTCGCTTTGCCCTGTAACAAAATCTGCCTCGCGGTAGTCTTTTCTCAAAAAACCACCAAAATGTCCACCGAAAGCACAGGCGAGCCGCTTGGAAGATGGGACTTTATGCGGAATGCGCTGAAGCGTAATCTGAGTTTTATTATGCAGATCGACCGAACGTCTGATCTCATGTTTCAGCTCCGCCACTTTTATAGAATCCAGGCCCAGGCTGTCCAGCTTTTCCAGCGTGCGTTCCAGTGATTCTATCTTCGAATTGATATCTGAAACTGTCTGGAAGTCTTCGTTGAGAGCATTATTGAAATATGCTCCCAGAATCTTACCCACAACGGTTGGAGGAAGCGGCGGACTGACGGGAGGTTTTGAGTTGATACTGACTGCATGCTGCAGGTTCGAGCCGAGCTGAGGATCAGGATCGATCAGAAGGAAACTGCGGCCGACCAGCCCGTTGTTTGCATTATTATTAGGATCTCTTTCAGGATATTTTCGGTTTAAGAATTCGACCGCATTGATAGCCTGCCCGATAGGCTGATTATTAAAAAGGCCGCCATCCACAAACTGGAACCAGGCCGAATCCGGAAGTACATTCTTCACAGACTGCAGCACTTTGCTGGCGCTGCTGCCGCTTTCATCCAGCTCGACAGCCTTTTTGAACGCGACATACTCCGGATAACTGTCCAGGTTTCTCTGCTGGTAACGGCTGGGAAACGCTACCGGAAACGCGCTGGATGCACGCACCGCTTCTACGGCGGACTGCCACATCTCCATCGTTCCTGGCTTCTCGCTGATGGTGTTGGAAAGAACATCCATGCGATCGATCAGCATTTCAATGTGGCTGCCTTCAATCAGAAATGGGATATGGTCTCGAAATGAAAGCGCAAGAAAATCAGTGCTGGCCTGAGCGTGGTCTCTGCTCTCGAAGTTGATGATTTTGGGTATGCCATCAAGATTAGTCATGGTAACCCAGAAGGCAATCGGCTCTGATTTTTTCGTAAGAGGAGAAGGTGGAATATCGAGGGAAGCCTGCACAATTTTTTCTACGACTGAGCCTGTAAACAGCGAGTCTCGCTCGCTGTCATTCGAAGGAGTATCGAGCAGATGCTGGATAGAAAGTATATCCGTCCAGCAGCTATGCATTCTCTTTTCCAGCTCATCAGCAGAAAGATTCTGCGCTAAAGCCTGTGCATAGATCAGCCCGGTAATCGAGCCGGCGGAGGCTCCTGCAACGCAGTCGATAGCGATTTTCGCTTTGCCCGCGATATCGGGGTGCGCATTGAAATCCTGAAAATCGCGATATAGCTGGCACAGAACTCCCGCCTCGTACGATCCCAGCGCTACGCCGCCTGAAAGCGAAAGTGCAAAACGATGCGTGCGAACCGATTTTAATGCTTCCTCCGGCATGCATACTCCTTTTGCCTGAGCTGGCATAGCAAAAACCAAAAGATTCGTGCAAGGTATTAGATGGGTTAATGATAGTAATTCGGCAATTCACCCGAAATCGTGCTTCAGACATTTTTACCGCTGCATGAAGAGACCCGGCACTAAAGTATCCATCTGAATTTGCGAAGCCCATCTCCGATCGCAAACTCCCTGCATGGGCTGAATTTATTAACAAGAGTTCCCCCTTCTCCTGTTTTTGGGAGAAGGGGACAGGGGATGAGGGCACGATTCATTGGATACTGTTCCTCGGAACGGGCATTCCGTCTGAAAGACGACCGCTTTTTCCCGACGGGGGTTTTCAACCTCCGGATCAATTCGACCGCTTTTTCAAGACGGGAGTTTTCAACCTCCGGATCAATTCGAACGCTTTTTTCAACCTCCGGATCGCAATACCCAGAACCGAACGCTCTATTCCGTATCGAAGACGACGTTGAGGTTATTTGGAAAGCCTCCATCGTACATGAGTTTGCCGTGATCGCCCTCGGCCCGCCGCAGATTTGGGCAGTGAATGAGCAGCTGCTTTATCACTCCCGGTATGATGGCTTTCGCAAAATGTTTTCCAAAACAGGTGTGCTGGCCATGACCGAAATGAATGTATTTATCCATCGGCCTATCGATGCGAAATATTTCCGGATCCGGGAAAACGTCTGGATCGAACATGGCCGATTCAGTTCCGACCAGTACCAGGCTGTTCTGAGGGATGACAGTGGCATGGGTAGTGCCTGCTGCAACTGTATACGACTGTTCGCAGTGCCGGAGCAAAAACGGATTTTGAGGGTTGAAACGCAGTGCTTCGAAAACATAGTGTGCGAGCAGATCGTCATCGTCGCTAATCGCAGCCGCGCGTGCTGCCTGCAGTTTTTCCGGACGGTCGAGCAGTTGATCAAGAGATTGTGCTATCGCTTTGGAGTTCGTATCGACCGTTCCTACGATAGTTCCGCCTAGTATTCTTCGAATAACACTGTCGTCGAAGGGCACGATAGATTCCTGCTGAAGCTTTAATAGCCTGCCTAAAAAGTCGTCAGGCGTATCGATACCTGAAATGAACTCCGACTTGCGTTTGGCGATAAGCTCATCGAGCCAGGAGTTTAGCGCAATAGAAGACGCATCCGCCTCCTGTGCCATATTGGGGTCGTTCGCAAGGTTCAGGAATATCTCTCGGAAAATACTACGCATCCAGTGCATTGTCAGTCGTTCATCAGTCCTGGGAGTTCCGAAATAGCTTCCTAACAGCCTTGTAGGAACCACCAGCGAGAGATCCTGCACCGCATCCAGCCTGCCCTTATCGAGTGCATCCCCGATCAGATCGGCGGAACACTCTGAGGTAAAGTTTCGGATTCTTTCGATATCTTCAGGATGAACGGATTTGCTCATGAGATCGCGTTCCATCCAGTACTGCGGAGTGTTTCCCATACCGAGTACGAAATCCCCGGTGGTCGCTTCCATTTTCTTGGCATAGATTTCGGTTACGCTGAATACATTTTCATGCTCAAGCGTTTCCAAAACATCGGAATATTTGGAAACGACTGCAAGATGCGGCGCGATAAAAACGGGATGATGCTGGCGCAGATAGGCGAAAACCGGACGCAGCAGATGCGGCTTAGCCAGGAGGTTTTCGAAGCGCAGATCAAGAAGTTCGCGCAGGTTTTCAAACTCCTCAAGAAGCCTGTGCTGCTCCTCAACCACATCGCCCCAAAGTGTTGTTAAAATCGACATATTATCCCTCTCAGATCAGCATCCGGCGAGAAATCTCAGCGCGACGATTCCCGGCAGAAAAAAGTAACCGCCTCCGCGAACCTGCACAAATCTTGGAATGCCGTGAATTTTCGTTCGTACGGGTTTTTGCTGGATTACCATCACGCCAGAGCCGTCATTATCTGCTGTAAGTGTATCTTTGCTATCGTACATTCCGCCGAATTTTGGGGTATTTATCCAGGTCTGCTGGATAAATTCAAATTGGCGCTGCAGATCGGCATTCAGCGCAATAAAAACCAGCCCTTGCTCTTTTCCCTTCCCGGTAGGATCCGCATAGGGACGGCCGCGGCGAATGATGCGGTGCCTGTTCGAGACCATAGCAGATTTTTCCGGGCTGGGCGGCAGAGAGTCTCTCGGATTTGCACGCCGGATGTGGGCTCCGATCGGGCAGGCGAATCCGTCGGCATCGGTTATCGAGAATGTAAAATTGTTGTTTCTATTCTCATCACTTCCCAGAGCTGGATCATCGGCTGTCGGGCAAAGCGTGAGCGGCGCGCCGCTGGGCCATCGGCCCACTATTTTAGCCCCGAGCCACGACTGCTTCTCGGGGTCGCTCGTGCCATCGGGTTTTTTAGTCTGATCGTCCAGAAATTTATGAAAGCCATCCACATCTTGAGCGAGTTTTCGGATTACGAGATAGGTGCCGTCCCGAGCGAATTCACGTCTCGCGGGATGTTCCGCAGAGCTGTCCAGAATTTCAGATCCAGGCGTCTCTGCATCTACCGTGGGCATCGGCGGCATCACTCCATATTCGTTCATATAGCCCAGCAGAAACTCGCCTGCCTTTAGAACCGACTGCCCCGGATCTATTTTTCCTGGAACCCCTGCTATGGCTGGCTGAGACATTCCGTCACGGAAACCAAAAGGCTCATTCACTCCATGTTTGAATGAATCCTGCCGGAAGATTAATTTAAGTCCGCTGTCTGCCGCAGAGGAATCCCAGAACTGCTGAGACACTGCTTCCATTTTCTCTGCGCTGGAAGCATATAACAGCACAAGCAGATGAATCTCATCGGTTTGCGTCCCGCCAAACTCCCAATGTTCTGGAGCGCTGTCATCTGTATCGCCAAGAACGCGAGTTCGCTCGCCGTGGGCTATACCCTGCAGGAATTCACGAGGGAAAGTCTGCATAGTATCAGGCTTTAATCCGAATTGCGACAGCCCGGAAGCAGTAAATCCAATGTTGATGGCAGTATGCGGTTTCGGTTCGCCGGGAGCGCGGCGTGCTGAAGTTGTTATGAGAGGGTTGGCATTATGCAGCCACAATTTTGCCTGAGCTGCCTGTGTGACTGCCAGAAAAAGATAGCGGGCATGCGGCATATGGGCATATCCGCTGGTAACAATTCCCTGAATATCCGGAAGATCTAACATAGATCGCAGCTCCTTACTGATATCCATATGTTCATACCATCTGCGCCTGCGGTTTTGTTACTCCGCGCACCACAATGTAGATAATGAATCCAAGCGGGCATAAAAGCGCTGTGAAACATAAAATAGGAATCATTAGCCAAACATTCATATTGTGCTTGCGGCTGTCCAGATAGATCCATCTCCCAACAAATAGGTCGGCTGCGATGAAGTGCAGCCATGCGAGTGATGCGCCTGATTCTGTTCCCAGTAATTCCATAATCTTTGGCAGTTTCGGATTCGCAAACAGCGGAATTGCTGTCGTAATATAAGGCAGCTCTAATATCGCGTAGGAGAGCATGAAAGGGACAACCAGCCATAACGAACTAACCATTTCATGCGTTTTTTTCCATCTTGGAGCAAATATCATGGCTGCCCACACAATAGCCACCAGGAAACTGAATATCGTAAAACTTATCCGATATACTATCAATAAATCTCCTTAAAAATGCTGAAGCAGTTTTTCCAGATCAGCAGCGCTCAGGGAGCTATTGATGTTATCACGAATCTGGATGTCTTTCTGCAGATTCCAGAGTGTCTCATCCGGGTACGCAGAATACCATACCGGCGCGAGTACATTATGCTGCCGGCTCCACTGTTTGAACTCCTCGATGTGCTGCGCGCCGCCCCAGAACAGAAATTTGGCAGGAGGGAAACTCTCCGTATTACTCCACACAGAGGTTAATCCGTAGTTTGCTTTGTCCACGAAGTCGCCCAAATAGCTGGCCCAGCTGCCGTCATAATTACTAAAAAAGAGCAGGCGTTTATCATCATCCATCAGTATCCAGCGCGCGAAATGGATAGTGGGAATACCGCCGAGCTGGCCCGTGATAAAATAGATCTTCGCGAGGAGGCTGATAATCCACAAAATTGCTTTCAGAGTTTCCAATCGAAATCTGCCGGGCTTTACATTCACAAGCGTCGTGAGGTGATTCTGTACAAAGATATCCTCATGGTCAAAAAGACGCGGATCTATGGGAAGCGGAGGAAGCGGCGGCGCGGAAGCATCCTGTTTTTCCAGCCTTCGCAGGAAGAAAACATAGATCAGCAGCAATGGCGCCCAGATGGGAAAAAGCAAAAACAGCAGAGGGACACCGATTACGATAGCCAGCACTAGATTCCGTTTCGCCGCCGCTGCCTGCTGGTCGAGCGTTTTAGGTGAAATTAGTGGCTTTTTGCCGACAGTCCGGAGATGGACCTGAATTTTATGCTGAATTTCGGCAGGAGTGAGGCCGTTTGTATTTTCAGAATCGAGATATGTTTCGATGGTTTCTCGGATATCGATAGCATTTTTGATGCTTGGAAGCGATTGGCCGGGAACACCAATATAAAACGCGGGAGTTGAAACAGAATTTGATCGGAGGTACTGTTTCACCTGGGCAATATTTGGAGTATTTGGAGGATAACCGATGCAGTTGCTATAGATTGCCGTGAGACCATTCAGCCCGTTGGCTGTGAGATCGTTCAGATGGGATTCTGTATCGCCATCGTGGTTAGTCTCCATCACCAGCGTCGGTGGAAAGTTTGGATCATCCTTAAGAATTACCCAGCATGCAAAATGAATCGATTTAATTCTTGGAAAACAGATGTAAGGATTGCCGTTAATATCCCCGCCAATCTCATCCAGAAGCTTGGAGAGAGTCTCTACCCTGTCTGGTTTGATACGGGTAATAATTGTGAATGCGTTCTGTCCCATTCAGCAGTCCTTCGCCTCTTGGTGGATGAATTCCCAGTATTACTAACAGTCATAATTATACTGTAGTGGTACTTAACTGTCAAGGAATGCCCGGTGCTTACTGAGAATAGTCCGCATGCTGAGGTCGCAATAATTTCGAATGTACTTTCGTTCACGATTACATAGGCACGCAATAATACATTCTTGACAGACAAAAAAAACTCTGGTACAATGCACAAAGGTTTGCGCATGATTGCGGTGGAGTTATCAGCGCCGTCTATCGGATAGTGAGAGAAGCGTATGAGTCTCTTTGCAGGGCATAGTCGAAGGATGCGGGTTTCTCTCGCCGATGTTGCGGAACGCGCCGGCGTTTCTAAAGGAACGGTATCGCACGTCTTGAATGAGAATACAAGTGCGC
Organism: Chthonomonadales bacterium; assembly: GCA_038203935.1. Taxonomy (GTDB): domain Bacteria; phylum Armatimonadota; class Chthonomonadetes; order Chthonomonadales; family Chthonomonadaceae; genus JANXSG01. Next base: position 6,727 of record JBBRDM010000013.1, on the reverse strand, counting down.
GCATCGCTCCAGCCACCCAGGAACGTGTTCGGCAGGTGGCCGCAGAGATGGGTTATCGGCCCAATATATTCGCCCGCAGCCTTCTTGGTAAGCAAACCAAGACTCTCGGGCTTATGATAGCCGGGCTGGAAAATCCTTTTTTTGTTGAGATTGCGAAGGCTATGGAAAACGCTATGGCACAGGCGGGATATCAGGCGCTTCTCTATTCGACTATGGCGGAGCCTGGCGGTTACCCCGAATTTCGCAATCCAAGCTCCTGGCCGGTAGACGGACTGTTTGTCTGGTCGCGTGATGAGATCGACCTGACAAGATATATCGGATCTCAAATGCATTCCTTTCCAGTTATCTATCTAGGCTACGAAGATACGGGAAATCGAGACTATGTTGCTTACGATCTCTATTCCGGCGCACGCAAAGCCATGGAGTATTTAGTAAGCCGGGGTTATAAACGGATTGCGAGTGTCCGGCCGGAAGGAGCGGCAGGCGGCCCGCCTTCCGAATCTCGAGGCCGAGTCTACCTCGAGGTGTGTAATGAAATAGGGCAGCAGCCGGAGTATTACTTTCTGGATTCTTGTGTAAGCGGTATGGTATCAGGCTTTCGCACCGGAATGGAGATAGGAGCGATGCCAGCCAGCCAGCGGCCGGATGCGCTCTTTTGTTACAACGATACTATAGCATTTGGAGCGTGCCAGGGACTGCGCCGATCCGGTCTGCGCATTCCAGAGGATATCGGGGTTACCGGTTTCGATGGAATCGAGATCGGCAAATGTCTCGATGTTCCATTAACCACTGTGCTGAGCCCGCCGCAGCCGCTCGCAGCCGCTGCCGTCAGCATCCTTCGCCGCAGATTGTCGGGCGATCTGGAAGCGGGATTCGAGCGAGTCATCATTCCTACGGAACTTGTTATCGGGCAGACAACTCGATGAAAGTTCATTTAACTACTGCCTTATAGAAGGCAGGAAGGACCAAACGATGAAGAGTGTTAAGGGGTTCACGCTCATAGAGCTGCTCGTAGTAATCGCTATTATTGCAATTCTTGCAGCAATTCTTTTTCCGGTATTTGCGCAGGCGAGGGAAAAAGCCCGCGCCATCAGCTGCCTTTCTAACTCCAAACAGCTTGGGCTTGGAATAAATATGTATCTCCAGGATTATGATGAAGCAGGCCCCACCGGCGTGGACCCCTGGGCTCATGCCGATGGCTGGGCTGGACAGGTATATCCTTACATTAAGAGCACTGCGGTTTTCCACTGCCCGGATGACGATCCGAAATCGATCGTGTCCTATGCATACAACTCGGACTTTATCTATCCGCAGGACTACGTATGGGACGGAGCTCATGCTCCTGTATCCCATGCTCAAGCAGAGGTAGTTTCACCCGCTACCACAGTAGTGCTTTCAGAAGTGGCGAATAACTACTACGATGCAATTGGCTGGTACAGCGCAGAGCTGATTTCTCAGGGAGCGGATTACGGCTCACCAGGTGGCGACGGACTTGGAAATGCGATTGGCATATGCACTCCTAACGAGTGGACATGCGCATGGGCGACTGGATATCCATCGAACGCAACACCTGCTTATGATGTGAATCTCTTTACCAAGCCGGAGGGCCGCCACTCTTCTGGTTCGAACTACGTTTTTGCCGATAGTCATGCCAAGTTCTTGAGAGGCAGCGCGGTATCGGCAGGCTATAACAACGATCCATCCTGGGGCATTCCTTGCGGCTATCCGGACGGAGATGGAGGCGCGAACGCGGCGCTCCAGGCGAATCTTTCCGTTTGTCATGTAGCTGTCAGCTACTGTATCTACTAAAGTTTAAGAGTTCTGTGGAATCGCAATCCAGGCACTCCACAGAACTCTTAAATTTCAACAAACGATTGGTGACATATTATGAGACCATCCCTACACTATCCTTTGCTGCTTTTAACATTTCTACTTTTTTTAATCGTGGGCTGCCACAGAGATTCAGGAATCCCACAGGATACACACCACTACACGCCAGAAGAGGCGAAAGCCGCCTTCCAGAAACATATGCAGTCTCCTGAAGCACGCGGTTCCGTTCCGGGAAATGCTTCCCAGCCAAAGGCCGCTAAATAACCTCTCTTTTCCAGAAACATATGCAGTCTCCTGAAGCACGTGGTTCCGTTCCGGGAAATGCTTCCCAGCCAAAGGCCGCTAAATAACCTCTCTCAGGCAAATTTGATAGGACTGTGTATGAGACTAGCTGTCATTCCCATTCCAATGCGCCTTTTCTGCATTACCTATTGTCTGCTGCTAACACCACTGATTCTTGTGCTCACTGTCTTTCCTGGTGTTTCCTCTGCTGCTCAATCTTCACCGACAGAATTATCGCTGCTGGGAAGTGATCCTCTGGGCGGCTTTAGCAAACCGCAGTCAGGAGCGACGGTACGCCGAGTTTCGGTATCCGGACAGCCATTCTCAGAGGCGCTTCAACTTGTGACTAAATCCAGATCGAAGTTTGCCTGGGATCTGCAGCTTACGCAGCCAATTCCTGCTGCTATCGCTAAAGGCGACGTCCTCGTTGGCAGCTTTTACATGCGGACTCTGAAAGCGGAGGCTGGTTTCGGGCGAACAGATCTTAACCTGGAGAATAGAACCACCTACGAAAAGTCTGCCTATTACAGCGCTGTTTCTGCATCGAAATGGCGTAAGTTTACCGTTCCATTTACTGCCATCGAGGATGAGCCTGCCAACGGATCACAGCTCAACTTCCATCTTGGTTTTAACCCGCAGACTATCGAAATCGGCGGTATCTCGCTGGTCAATTATGGCAGGACGCGAAACATCAAGGATTTCCCAACTACCCCGCTTACTTATGCAGGCAGAGAGCCTGGCGCTGCCTGGAGAAAGGCTGCTGCATCGCGCATTGAAAAGCTGCGCAAAGGTGATCTGACTGTAATAATATCCGATTCGCACGGAAAGCCATTACCCGGTGCAGAAGTCGCCATTCGGATGAAACGACACTCTTTCGCCTTCGGCTCCGAGATCAGCGCCCTCACGTTTGTGGAGTATACACCCGCAGCAAAGAAGTATCGCGAAACTATCCTCACCTCCTTTAATAAAGTCGTATTCGGCACGGCGCTGAAGTGGCCGGATTGGGAAGGAGTCTGGGGCACCAGCGAACGCCCCGCAGTCTCAAAAGCTTTAAAAATTCTGCAGAGTCACGGAATTGCTGTGCGCGGCCATAATCTGGTGTGGCCCTCCTGGGTATATCTTCCTCCTGACCTCCCGAAACTGCAGCATCACCTTCCCGCACTCCTCAAACGCATCAACGGCCATATCACGGAAGAGGTATCCGCACTTCGTGGAGACTGCAAAGAGTGGGATGTGGTGAATGAACCGTATGATAATCTCACCCTGATCGAGATTTTTGGCGGGGATGCTGTCATGGCGGAGTGGTACAACAAAGCGCATGCTGCCGATCCAAAAGCGCAGCTCTTTGTGAACGATGAGGGTGAGATGGAGAATGGCGGAGACGACATTGTGCGCCAGAACCTCTATAAAAAACAGATTGCGCTTTTGAAAGCAAAAGGGCATCTCGGCGGAATAGGCGTTGAAGGCCATTTCAGCCAGATAATGACACCTCCCTCGCGGCTCCTGCAGCTTCTGGATGAGTTTGGAAAGTTTGGTCTCCCGATCCAGGCGAATGAGTTCGATGTGGATGTTCCCGATCCGCAGCTTCAGGCAGACTATGAACGAGACTATATGACAGCGCTTTTCTCGCATCGGAGTGTGCAGGGGATAATGCTCTGGGGATTCTGGGCGCCTGAAGACCAGAATTCTAACGCAGCCATCTATCGCCCAGACTGGACACTGAAACCAAACGGAAAAGCCTGGTACGATCTCGTCTTCCATCGCTGGTGGACGAATACCAATGGAATATCCGACTCTCAGGGCCGATATAGTACACGAGGCTACCTGGGCGAGTATGATATCACTGTGAAAAAGGGGAGACTGACCAAAACAGTCCGAATCTCCCTGCCGCTCGGAGGCCGAGTGATTCACATAAGCCTTCCGCAGTAAATAACCAGGGGATGAGGGGCGTCAGCCCGGAGATTGAAAATCCCCATCTGGAAAAAGCAGGCGTCCGATACGTATACCGAATTGATCCGGAGGTTGAAAACCCCCGTCTGGAAAAATTTGTGCCCTCATCCCCAGCCCCTTCTCCCAAAAACCGGAGAAGGGGGGAAATTCTGTTAATATTCTCAGCCCATACAGGGAGCTTGCGACCGGAGATGGGCTTTGCAATTCCAGACGGGTACTTTAGTGCCATGACTAAAAGATCTTTGCATTTTTGTCGAGATTACGTCCATGCTGAGGCTGAGAAGGTTAGGACTTATGAGATCAATCCGGATGGTTTTCTATTTTTTTATGGCGATTATATCTGCCAATCGTTCCTCCAGCCAGCCCTTAATCTCTGAGGGTGCGCCGCTTCCTGCCGGTTTCCTGAGCGCTCGTGGAAGTCAGATTGTCGGGGCAGATGGCAGCCCGGTTCGTATCGCTTGCATTGGTTTGAACGGAATGGATATTGTGGGAGGCAGGCTGCAGCTGGAAGGTTCGTATAAAGGCATTGACGGCCATGTCGCTGCGATGCGGAGCTTCGGTTTTAACTGCGTACGTGTCGACTGGATCGATAAAAGCCTCGATGACCCCGGAGCGATGGAGCAGTTGGATACCTTCGTGGCTGCCTGTAAAAAAGTCGGGCTGAAAGTAATTTTCGACAACCATAATAATGAGGCCACTGCCGCCGATTGGGCAAATGCCGCGCAGCAGAAGAACGGGCTTTGGTTCGATACCGGGCCGGGAACCGACGGTACGGATGGTGCTGGCACGAAAGGTACCGTCAGCTCGGAGAAGTTCAAAGAAAACTGGGTAAAGTTTGCGAAGCGGTGGGCGGGCGAATCCACTGTGATTGGTTTTGATATCCGAAACGAACCCTGCGCCCACACCTCCACTCCGGCGTTATGGGGCGGGGGCGGGCCCTCAGATATTCATGCGATGTATGAATCTGTGGGTAACGCGATCCTGGCGGTAAACCCGGATGCGCTTATTATCTGTGAATCGGTGATCAACTACAAAACCGGTGCATTTGAGGGAGATCTCTCTGTGGTGCGTACCCTGCCGGTTGTTCTAAGCAGCCCCGCAAAATTGGTCTACTCGGTGCATGAATACCCGAAGGAGATCGGCGGCTACTCCGGCCCGGAGGCGGGCGCAGGGTATATTGAACGTATGAATAAGATGTGGGGATGGCTGATTACCGAGAACGTCGCACCGGTCTGGATTGGCGAGATGGGCGCCTCGATGATATCCTCTTCCAGCAGAGCCTGGGGCGAAACGCTGTTGGACTACATGAACGGCAAAGCACGCGGCGGCCTAAAATTTTCTGACAGCCAGCAGCCTGTAGGCGGCGACTGGTGGATATGGGGCTGTCTCACCGGCCAAAACCCGAACGGCTGCCTCGGCGAAGACGGCAAGCTCCGTCCCGAACAAGCTTCCTTCATTGACCGCCTTCGCTACCATCCCATCAGGCTAAACACTAGGTAGTTTCCAGGCGCTTCTGCGCTCTCGGTCCAGCCAGGTGTTGGCCTCTTTGTCGCCTTTGAACTGCCAGCGCGCTGGATCCCATTTGAGAGTACGCTGATGCCAATACGCAAGGTTGCCAAGCTGCACTACCGCCACAGAACGCGCACCGGTCTCCACATCGCAGATAGGTTTCTCGCGGGAGCGGATACAGTCAATCCAGTTCCTGTGGTGGCCGGGAGATTTGAATAGGTGGACCTCGTCCGCGCGGATTGGCTCCTGAATCAGTTCGGGAGGATCGCTCTTCAATACCCCCCGGTCGATATATAAAGTACCTTTGGTGCCGACGAAAACGCATCCACTTGGTCCGCCATGCGTCATCTCCACACCGTTCGCATAGATATACTTCACCCCCTGGCCCGAACTCACATCGGCAGGCGGGATGATCTCGATAGGGCCGGAGCGATCCATGCCCAATGCCCACTGCGCGATATCGTAGTGATGCGCGCCCATATCGGCATGTCCGCCTCCCGAATATTCGCGATAACTTCTCCACGCAGGAAAATGATGGTGCACTCCCCGGGGGCTCAAGGCCGAATTGTAGGGCCGCTCGATTGCCGGGCCTAGCCAAAGACTCCAGTCCAGCCCCGGTTCCATGGGCTCCTCCGGCAGATCGCACCACTTGCTCGGCCCGGGCACTCCCACCGTCACTGTCTTAACCTGTCCGATTCTCCCGCTCTGAATGAACTCGCATGCCTCACGAAAATTACCAAAAACATTGGAGCGCTGCTGACTGCCCGTCTGAAGAACACGTTTGTGCTTCCGTACCGCTTCGATACACCGTTTCGATTCAGCCAGGGTGAGAGTCAGCGTCTTCTCGCAGTAGATGTCCTTGCCGGCCTTGCACGCTTCGATAATCGGGATCGCATGCCAGTGTTCCGGGGTGGCGATAACCACCGCATCGATATCTTTGCGTGCCAGCAGTTCACGAAAATCGCTGTACGCATCGCAGGAGACGGAGGCGCGATTCTGCTTCGTATAGGTCTCCTCAACCAGCTTCTTTGCATAATTTCTACGGTTCAAATCGACATCGCAGACTGCCAGCGCCTGCACATCGTTGAAGCCCAGCAGAGTGGAAAAATGATATTCGAACGCCATTTTTCCACAACCAATGAATCCGACCGTAATA
>JBBRDM010000012.1:0-49931 GCA_038203935.1 Chthonomonadales bacterium | reverse complement strand
TGAAAAAGTTGTATTGAAGTTGCCATCTTTAACCCAGCCATCACCAATCAGCACAAAATCCCTCTGCAATCCCGGAACCGGCGGCGCAGCTTCTTTAAATTTCAGGGCGAGTTCATCCCCTGCATTCATTATAACATAAGTGTCATCCACCTTATTTAGCAGTGCTTCAACATCACCGAACCGAGTATAGAAACCTGCCAGATCACGCCAGGGCTGCGTAGATCCCTGCAGCTTATTGTACGAAACAGGCAGTTCAGGAGACGATTCGTCTTTCGATTTGATTACGGAGAATCCACGATTCCGAAGCTCGGCGGAGGCAGTGTTTTCTCGTATGACCTTAATTGGCGTCTCACTCTGACCTGCAGCCCACTGAATGCTGTCCCAGAAAATCTCCAGGTTCGTTCGCAATCGCAATTTCCGAGGCGCTCCCGGTTTGAACACTCCATCCAAGTTGATCAGGATTGTTTTCACTTTGCCTTCCGGGAATCCGAGGCCAGGCCGCGTGGTTATCCACTTGCCAGACGAATCCTGGGATTCCAGCGATAGTCCCTGAGGCGGCGAATGACTCCCCTGCCCTATTGCCACATTGATCGAGCTGTCGGTTGGGTGGATCCATCCGTTCGCGATTAACCAGAGCGGGCCAGTTTTGGGAGCAGATTCCGGCAGTTCCATTTCCACCCAGTGATCGCGTGTAATGCCTTGGTACTCCCCTCGCCCGAAATTATCGAGATATCTGCTATCACGTGCATTCAAAATATCGATGACATTATTGCCTGAATCGTCGTGCGCAGCAGCGAACTGCCGCAGCAGTCCCGTAGTATATATTTTCAATACGGGGGCTGGAAACGCGAACCTCTCATCCACAAATATCTCTGTTCCTGCAGGATGATCTACTACCTGCAATGCCAGATGATCGAAAAAGTGAGTCTCCCACAACTCCGCAGTTATCCGCAGATCGTAAAAGCCATTCTGAGGTGCGAGCTGATCACCGCGTATTTTGAGCCAGTCTTCGGTTTCGGTAACACCTGCCGTGTCCTGTGCATTGATCTTCAGACCGAGCGGCGACCTCCAGATACAGTCCGTGATGAAAGCCATCGCTTTACCATTCCAGGCAAAAAGGAACGGACAGGAGGAGGCCAGGCGCTGCTCTGTCGATACAATTTGATCGGCCTTCACTTCAAATTCGATCTGGGCCTTGCCGTTCGGCCAGATAATACGCGCCACATCGCGCGTCAAGTTTTCTCCCAGACCAAAATGTACTATGGAGCCTGTAATCCGCTGCTTCTGTAATAGCAGTCCTGCTCGCATCTCTACTTCGCCACCGATACCAAAAGTGTTAACACGTTTGTCTCTATCCAGTTTGCCTTTAGAGTTCGCACGCATACGCAGCGTCTGCCAATGGTAGTTTTTAATCCCATGATTGGTCATCAGAACGGGCTGACCCTGCTTGGTCAATCCAGCAAGATCCAAGCGTCCGTCGCTATCCAAATCCGCTGCTGCAAATATATTTCCTGAGAGTGGTGTACTCAAAGGCTCCAGTTTATTCTGCTGATCACACAGCCATATCTGTGACGCTGTCTGCCCGGAAGCAATCAGATCGATGCCGCCGTTATTGTCCAAATCTTCCGTGAACAGCCTGACTGTACCGATGCCCAAATTAGGTACCGGTGCAGGCCAGTTACACATTGCACTTACTTTCCACTCCGCCTTCTCTCCATTACTCGATATACGAACGACAGAACCGTCTTTCAGAAGAGCGAGAATGTCCATCTGGCCGCTGTCTGCAGCATCGCAGGCGGTTATCGCGCAAACGGGAGAGGTGTTCGGCGGGGATTGACGCGGATGGAAATGCCCCGATCGATCATTTGAAAATATATGCAGAATCCCTTTTGCATCCAGAAGCACTGCGTCGGCATCTCCATCTCCATCGATATCAGCAAAAATAAAATCTCGAATGGAGTTAATTCCTGGAAAGAGGCTGATAGGCTTGAACGTTCCGTCCGAGTTATTCCGGAGTACGATCGGAGTGCCATTCATGGGAGCCAGAAGCACATCCAAATCTCCATCCGAGTCATAATCGAACGCCCATGCTCCAAAATAACTCGCATTCAAAATCGCTGAAGGAAGCTTAGTTTTAGCAGTTACATCGTCGAATTTTCCATCTGTCTTAGCATTCTGCTCGTAAAATCTCAGTCCACCTGCTCCAGCAAGAATCAGATCGGGGCGATAGTCCCAGTTCCAATCAATTTGCAGAATTCCTGCATCAGACGGCGGCACCGACTTTGATCCTCCCGGAAATTTCAGTTCAGCGCTGCCCTTAATGACTAATTGGCTGCCATTAGCTGCGAATATAACCGGGGGCTTTGATGGAGCGGTCGAATCGGGTGTGCTATTCAAGGTGATAAGCCCTGCGACATCCCAGCTGCCTCTAATGCCCGTTTCAACTGGCTCGGGAGCAAATGTGAGAGCAGCATCAGCCGAAGCGGGCGAGGGATTTGGATTGGGCAGCACCAGGAACTTATCTATAGGATCGCCGCCCTGTCCGCCGACAGCCCCAAAATATGCCAGGCTGGCCTGATAATTTGGCTCTGGTTTCAAAGTGTTTTTTAAAAACTGAATCTGTGTTGCCACTTGCTTGAGGTTTGGCCCCTTCAGCGATTTCACTACTTCAAGATACTGCTGTTTTACAATCAACGGGGAAGCGGTGATCCGGCTGCCAATCAGACCAACTGTCGATTTGAGCAACGGAGCATCTCCGAGTTTTGAAGAAAAACGAGCCAGTTCGAGCTGTGCCTCAAGGTTTTCCGGATGACCCTGCAGTATCTCTTTCAAAAGCCGCTGCGATTCGGTGAGGTCAGCGCTGTCCCCTAGAGATTCGATCTCTTCAGCAAGCGCGTACTTTGCACGATCATTTTGTGGTGAAAGCTCCACCGCTTTGCGCATATTTTGAACCGCTTCCGACTCTTTTCCCTGCCTTTTATCCAGCAGTCCCACAAGCGAATAGATATCTGGGCTATTCGGCGCCAACTGCAGCGATTTTTGAAGATATTTGGAAGCCTCTTCCCACTGCTGCTGACGCAGCGCAAGCAGTCCGAGATCTGCCCAGGCAGCAGGTTCCTGAGGCGCAAGCTGTGTCACTAGTTTTAGTTTTGTTTCTGCAGTCGATTTCACATCAGCGGCAGCATCATCTCCAGCCTGCAGCGAGGCCACTCCTATGGTGAATGCCGAAACCAGCTCTGGATATTTTTGGGAGGAGACACTGTTTACTGCAGGAGGAATTGCGTTGTTTACTCTGTGTCCGCACCCTGTGAGGAGTGCTGAAAGAACAATAGAAATAGGAAAGAATGAATTTTTAATTCTCATCCGCAGGCTTTCTCAGGTGGGAGTATAGTATTAGCAGATGGTGTGGAGCGGTCAAGTTATAATTTCCGAACCGATTCTGCAAGGTTATTATTCAGAAAGGAGTCCTGTAATTCCTCTATATGGCAAGCAAGTGCAGGCGATTATCTGCTGAGATTGTGAATTTTGTAACAAAATCTCTCTCATAGTTCAGATATGCTGATATAATTATTATATGACTGGCTGTTATTCATTGATGCCTGTCCTGCTATTGTGCGTCGTAAGGAGACTTTATTTCCATGTTTGTCCGAAGTTTGGTACGCGATATTTTGCTTGCATGCATGCTAATATCCCAGGTCTCATTAATACATGCTCAGAATTCTGTTAATAATTTAGCTCCTGTTGCTGATCTGTATGCCCCCGTTACAGCTCGAGTGAATGCTGCCTATACACCCGCTCCCGATACAATATTGCATCTGAATATCTCTTTTCCTCAGCGTCATTCTGCCGAAATAGATGCACTCATAGCACGCCAGCATGACCCGAATTCACCTGATTTCCTCAAGGCGCTCACTCCTGCTGAATTCGGCACAAGGTTTGGCACACCCGAAGAAGACATTCAGGCGGTCATTGGCTATCTTACTAAATATGGGATGAAGGTTACGATGATATGGCCGGGCCGCCAGTCCATATCTGTTGATGCCACTGTTCTTCAGGCCGAAAGCGCCTTTAAACTGCGGATACTGGGATACAACCGCTCCAAAGCAGATCATCTGGCAAATCATTATCCTGTGTATCAGGCTCCCGATAGGCCGGCATCTCTTCCAAAGGATATTGCCAGCCGTATTCTGGGCATATTTGGAATGTCAGACCAAATCAGAATGGATCGCCCGATAGCGCATCCTATGAAGATCGACCCTGCTCTGGATATGTTTAACGCCGCACCGAATTCCATAACCGATGGTACCGGCATGATGCCTGACGATTTTAGATCTTTGTACAACCTCACACCGCTGAGCACCGCGGGATTTGATGGAACAGGACAGACAATCGGAGTCTATTCCGCTACGAGTATTCGTGATGATAATATTACTGATTGGTGTGCCAGGCTGGGAATCGTGGATGCGGTAACGGACAGCAGGATTATCCATAGAGTTTCAGTAAAAGCCCCTTTCGATTTCCGCCTGCCCGATAGCGCTAAATATATTCACGAGAGTGAAACAGTTGCCGATGTTGAGATTATTCTTGGTCAGGCTCCGAAAGCTACTATCGTGCTTTACGAAGTGAATGGCCTGGATGAACAGGATATCTGGGATCGGATAGTTACAGACAATATCGCAACAATATCTGATAGTTATGGGCAGAATGAAGCAGAATATCCGGGCGGCGCAAATCCGGATTATCCAAACGGCGGAACGTGGGTAACAGACCGTAATAACAGATTTCAGCAGATGGCCGCGCAGATGCAGGCACACTACGTCGCGTCTGGAGACTGGGGAGCATATGATGCTTTAAGCCCCTATTCAGTCGGTGTAGATTTCCCGTCTTCCAGTCCTTATGCTACCGGAGTCGGGGGAACTGCACTCACTCCAAGCTATCTTTCCAGCAGAGGCTACGATGAAATTGCGATGAGCTTTTTACCTCCGCCAGGGCCGGGCAATCTGCTGGGGCCTGATGGATCGGGAGGCGGGCTGAGTGTGTTCTTCGACCAGCCAGTGTGGCAAACGGGCCCTGGGGTGAATGTACCTGGTATCAGCAACGGAAAACGGCAAGTCCCGGACATCGCTGCTATCGGCGATCTGAACAATCCCGGTGTGAAACTTTGGTACCGAGTACCAACCTACAATGGATTTGGAGCGACCACTTCAAGAACAGGAGCATGGGTAAAATTCGGCGGCACGAGTGTAGGAGCGCCTTTCTGGGCAGCCAGCCACCTGCTTATAAATCAGGCATTTGGAGTGCGCACCGGCCCGCTGAACCAGTATCTCTACGACCTTGCGACTATATATCCCACCACGATTCCTGCCATAGACGGGCACCTGATAACTTATGTGTTTAATGATGTTACTTCCGGCACCAATGGACCCTATTTATGCACTCCGGGCTGGGATTTTGTGACCGGCCTTGGTTCTGCGGACATGAACAAACTGTTTCTGGATCTGGGGCAGAACTACTTCAATAAAATCAACGTCGATCTTATCCCATATACTCCTCTGGATAATGGAGCCTATGGATTCTGGGCTTCGCCACTTCAGATACACACGCTTCCATCTAACGTAACAGAGCCCGATAGTTTCAATAACTCCACCTTCTATTTTATTTCTGCCTGCATGTCCAACATGGGCACTGCAGATTCCCCGCCGAGCGCTTACGATATTCAAATTGATGGGATCGATCACCTCTATAAAACACAGCTGGATGACGGAACGCCATTTCCGATAGAAGGCGCTCCTCCGCTGATGCATGGCGGCTTTTTTGCAGGCGTAAATGAGTATCAGATTAAATTTACCGCAGGGCCGCATACCATCAAATTAATTGTTAACTCTGATAATAAAATCAAAGAGACCAACTCCGCAAATAACACTTATACACGAACTATTAATGTTCTCGACGTTACAACGCCAGCCGTTTCCGCTGTTTCTATTATTCCATCCACGGTAGTAGGCGGAAGTCAGGATTCCGTTGGGACTGTGATCCTCGCAGAACAGGCAGCGAGTGATGTCACCGTAACGCTCACGAGCGGCGACACTACCGTCGCAACGGTACCCGCCACCGTGGTAGTGCATAAAAATACAATATCCTCTTCATTCCCTATTTCAGTTCTGCCAGTCACATTAAAAAAGACGACGGATATCAAAGCCACTTCGAACGGCGTAACGAAACAGGGGACGCTCACGGTTCAGCCGCTTGGAATCGTGGTACTGACGATATCTCCGGGAACTATTACAGGCGGCTCGCAGACCGCCGCCGGAAGCGTGAAACTGAATGCAATCTCGAAAAGCCCTGTCATTGTGACCCTCACCAGCAGTAATACTGCTGCTGCGACCGTACCCTCGTCGGTCACCATTGCTGCTAATCAGGACACCGCAACATTTACAGTTTCCTCTAATGTCGTAGCGTCTGCTCAGTCGATCTCTATTACTGCAGCGTATAACGGAAATTCATTGCATGGTAACTTGGCCGTCTCCCCGCCTCAAATCCTGACTTCGCTCACGCTTAACCCGGACAAAGTTTATGGAGGAAATCAGAGCAGTACGGGCACCGTCAGCCTGTCCGCTCCAGCTGTAGCAGCGGTGAATGTGTATATTTTCACCACAGACCCGCAGGCGATAACCCCAGGTATTGTTACCATCCCAGCGGGAGCGATGAGTGTAGATTTTCCGATTGAAACGGAGCCGGTCACGGAGACTAAAATTGCCCAGATTGTTGCCTTCTATAACGGCGTTTTTGTCGGCGCAAATCTGACAGTCAATCCGCTGGGTGTCGATTCGATCACACTGAATCCGGACACGGTACGAGGAAGCAACACCTCAATCGCGACGGTCACACTGAACGGCGCCCCTTTAAAAGATGTGACTATAGCGCTCACCAGCAGCAATATCGACGCAGCAGCGATCCCTCCCAGTGTAGTTGTTCCTGCAGGCACGCTCTCTGCGACTTTTAATGTAACCACGATCGACGCTCCTATCACTCAAACTTCCGTGATTACGGCAGCCTTAAATAGCGTCTCCAAAAATGCTGTAATGACTGTCAACCCGCTGCTTCCAGCGTTCGCGCCTGCTTCGGTCACCTTATCTCCCAGCCTGGTACTGGGTGGAGTTGGGAGCAGCATTGCAACGGTCACGCTCACCGCCACACTGACATTTCCGGTTACGGTCATGCTCAGCAGCAGTGATACAACAGCCGCCACGGTTCCTTCTTCCATAACATTCACGGGGTTAAGCGCCACATTTCCGGTTACCAGCCTTGCAGTCACCAGCACAAAAACACCAGTTATATCTGCATCTTTGAATGGAGTCACTAAATCTGCCACCCTCACCGTAGCGCCGCCTGTCAGCCTGTCAGCAATCACCCTGGTTCCTCCGACGCTCATCAGCGGAGGGAGTGGTTTAGGAGTGGTAAGCCTGGCCGGAGCAGCGGTTACGCCCGTAACAGTGACCCTGGCCAATAGTAATCCTGCTGCGGCCACCTTGCCCGCATCCGTAACCGTGCCCGCAGGCGCTGCTTCCATATCGTTCTCAATAGCTGCAAAATCGGTCACGACACCTCAGTCAACAACAATCACCGCTACTCTCACTGGAATCAGTAAGACTGCAGTGCTGACGGTTAATCCGCCGCCCGCGCAGCCTGTACCGATCGGACTCAGTTTTAATCCGGCAAGCGTAGTGGGAGGACAGCAAAATAGTTCGGCTACTTTAACTCTAAGTTCGCCCGCCACCGCCAACCTAACGGTTACGCTTACAAGCAGCGATGTCACTGCAGCCACAGTTCCGGCCTCCGTTACGGTTGTCTCTGGTTCTTCTACAGCCGTCTTTACAGTAACCAGCCTGGCGGTTTCGGCTGTGAAAACTCCTGCTATCACTGCGAGTGTAAATGGCGGATCTCAAAGCTCGAATCTAACTGTGAATCCAAATCCAGTACTGGCATCCATCGTCATTTCCCCTGCCAGCGCAGTAGGCAATGTTCCTAATCTTTTCCCGGTGGTTGGCACAGTTACAATGAGTTCAGCCCCCGCTGCGGATGTAACGGTCTGGGTAGCCAGCAGCTCCAATATGGCCACCGCGCAGGCAAATGTGATTATTCATGCGGGAACCACTTCCTCAAGCTTTCCGATCAATACTTTCTCAAATACGAACGCTTTTACACTCAACATAACTTTTTATGCCAGCCTTAACAGCAATCTGAACCCTGCAGTCACGGCCAACTTTGCTCTGCTTCCGACACCCGCAGCACCCCTACTCAGCAGCGCCTTTCTTTTTTCATCACCTCTCGTTGGGGGCCAGGAAAATGCAACGGGTTCCGTATCTGTAAACCAGGTTGCACCTGCGGGTGGAATCACGATTACACTTATCTGCAGCGATCCGACAGCAGCAGCTGTTCCTGCCACTGTTGTGATTCCACAGGGCGCTGGATCGATTCAGTTTCCAATCCCTACTCTCGCGGTGACATCCACTAAAACAGTATTTTTTACTGCTGTGCTCGGAGCCTATCGACTCAATTCCAGTATTATTTCCATAATTCCCGTACCGGACTATACTTTCACTGTTAATCCAACAAGTGTAATATCTTCGCTCAATGGCACCGCTACGGTGACTTTGCTAACCACTTTACCTAAAAATACTCCCGTGACTCTGACAAGCGATAATCCCAATCTGACTGTATCAACACCCACGCAAAATATTGGATACGGCGCTGCTACCACCAATCTTTTCTGGACATGTGTACCGGTAACCACTGCCCAGACAGCAACCTTAACAGCAACAGTTTATGGAAAAAAGAAAACTGCGACGGTGACGATGCAGCCTGTCTCTGTGCTCACGGGATTATCACTTGCTCCAGCCTCCATCGTGGGAGGAATTCAATCGAGTACAGGGACGGTCACGGTGAATATTCCGACCGGCATCTATACAAATGTAACGCTGTCCAGCGATGACCCAAACTTGGTCATACCGCCCTCCTTAAGCGTGATTCCAGGGGATACCTCCTCTGCATTCCAGATTAGCTATCCTGCAGTTGCATCACCGCTAACAGCCCATATCACGGCTGTTTGTAACGGAGTCAGCAAGACTGCTGCGATTACCATCCTGCCACTTCCGGCTATAACCTCGATTTCACTCTCGCCAACAACCGTGGTCGGCGGTCTGCAGACAAGTACGGGCACCGTTACTATTTCAGCTGGTTTTCCCACTGGAACGAATATTAATCTCATCAGCAGCGATCCCACTGCTGCTGATGTTTCGACACTCTATTTTGAGGCGGGAGCAACTTCTGCGGTATTCACTGTTTCGACTTCACAAGTGACGGCAGTTAGAACTCCGGTTATTACAGCAGATTACAATGGAATTTCGCAGAGTGCGTCACTTACGGTTCTTCCCATGACGGCTGATGCAATCTCATCCATTTCGATACTTCCAACAGCTGTCGTAGGAGGAGTGGGAAATGCGACAGGCACCATTAAATTATCCGCGCCTGCTCAGGTTCCGATTTTTGTAACACTTACAAGCATCAACACTGCTGCTGCCACTGTTCCAGCCTCAATCACAATCCCAACGGGCAGCGCCTCCGGTACCTTCTTAATTACCAGCCTGCCGGTCACCAACACAACGAATGCATCGATCACCGCAGACACGGCAGTTTCGCATAAATCTGCTGTGCTTTCCGTGCGGCCTCCGGCAGCGCTGACGGGACTGACAATTACTCCTAATGCAGTTCTTGGCGGAGCGGGAAGTTCGAAAGGAACCGTCACGCTCAACGCAGTCACAGTTGCTGCGCTAAAAATTACGTTGTCGAGCAGTGATATTACGGCCGCTACGGTCCCTGCAACCGTGACAGTATCTGGAAACAAATCGACAGCCACTTTTACCATCACTTGCAAGAAAGTAACGAGTATTAAAAGTGTGACGATTACCGCTTCCTATAATGGAGTTTCGAAAACGGCGCTGCTTACTATCTATCCAGCGCCTACCCTCGTCTCTCTGACACTAAATCCTACGGTAGTAAAAGGAGGCAGCATTAACTCGACTGGAACGGTTACTCTCTCCGCATCCCCTGCTGCGACAGCCACTATCACCTTGAGCAGCAGTGATAAGACTGCCGCAACCGTACCGGTTAACATCACTATTCTGCCGGGAAGCACAATCGGAACATTCAAGATAACCAGCCTGAAAGTCACCACTACAAAACCATCAACCATAAAAGCCTCCTTCAGTGGCGCAAGTAAATCTGTCATTTTGAGCGTGACGCCCTGAGGTAATGCAATAATTTTGATCCTTGATTTATTATCTGTCTGATATAATGCAGCGGGAGTTCCATTCGACCTGCCTTAATTGCTCGAAATAATTTCCAGGGCAACCCCAGCCGGCCAGGATCCGAGGCTATGCCCAAACTCATGTGCGTGTTTGGGCGTGGAATGCTAACGGTAAAAATGCTCTGATCGTGCATCCTTCATGTGTTGACCAATTGCATCCAGGAGAAACTAAATCTTCCACATATTTATAGGCAGCGGAGTTCAATAGCTTCGCTAACCTTAATCAATGGCATAAAAAAATAAATATCAACACTCTGAATAGTTATACTTTTATAAAATCCTCGAACTTCCTCGTATAATTTGCTATAATGTGCCATCACATGAATTTGCGAAACTATTCACGGAGATGCTGCCCGATGCTTAATACACCCGCCAATCCCGATATTCAAAAACTGCACGCTTGGATCGATACCCATCAAGAAGAGATCATATCCTCCCTTCAGTCCGTCCTGCGCATTCCCAGCCTCGAGGCGCCGCAGGAGGCGGATAATGCTCCCTTTGGCCCGGAGGTTCGCAGAGCCCTCGATTTTACTCTTAATCATGCCGAGAGACTTGGGTTTCGAACGAAGGATGTCGGACCAGGCTATGCCGGACATGCAGAGTTCGGACAGGGAGATGAAATGGTAGCTGCGATGGGGCATCTCGATATGGTTCCTGAAGGTGTGGGATGGAGGCACGAACCTTATGGCGCAGAGATCGATGGCGGCTATATCTACGCCCGTGGTTCTTCCGACGACAAAGGGCCGACATGGGCTGCGCTCTACGGCGCAAAAGCGCTTATGGAGTCCGGCCTGCCGCTTAAGCGCCGCGTTCGCGTGATTTTTGGCTGTAATGAAGAGAGCGGATTCCAGTGCGTGCACTACTACTGGGGCGAAGGAGGTGAAGAGCGCCCGGCTTATGCATTCACTCCAGATGCTGATTTCCCGCTTATCTATGCCGAAAAGGGAATCGTCAATCTTACCCTAACAAAAAAAATTGCTGCCTCGACAAGTGATCTAAAGATTATTTCCGCATCAGGTGGGAATCGCCCCAACATGGTTCCCGATCATGCCGAGGCGCTGCTTACCGGAACTCCGGATGCGCTTATCAAAGCCGTAACTGAACTTCAAAGATTCTGGGATAAGAACGTGTCATTTAAACTCGATGGCGACCAGCTCCATATTAAAGCATCAGGTAAATCGGCTCATGGCAGCACTCCTGTCGTAGGAGATAATGCGGTGGCGCGCCTTGCTCGGACGCTGGCCATACTGGAACTTTCAGAGAACGAGGCATGGATAAATTTTACTGCTGCAACAGCCGAGCCAACCGGCACTGAACTTGGAATAGCCAGAACTGATTCCGTCGCCGGCCCGCTGACCAATAATCTTGGAATGATGGCGTACACAGAGGGTGAGATCAGCCTGACCTATAATATTCGCTATCCGGTAACGTGGACCCTCAGCGAACTGCTCGAAACAAATAAGCCCGTTCGGGAAAAAGATGGATTTGCAATAGGCGATACGCACAATCACGATCCACTCTACGTTCCTCTCGATCAGGAACCTGCAGCAACTCTGCTGCGTGTCTACAGGGAAGCAACCGGAGATAAAGTAACACAGCCGAGCACCACCGGCGGAGGAACCTATGCCCGGGCAACACCAAACGCAGTCGCCTTTGGCGCGGGGTTCCCTTCGGGCAGCGATGGACCCGCGCACGAGCCAGATGAACGCTTCGCTGTATCTTCACTCATCGACTGTGCGAAAATATATGCGCAGGCGCTCTACGAACTGGCAAATATAGCATGATTAAAAATATACGCGTCGCCGTATGCGGCGCTGCGGGCAGAATGGGCCGCGAGGTAGTGCGCGCCGTTATCGAAGCCGAAGGAATAGATCTGGCTGCGGCCATCGATCATCACGAAATCGGGCAGGATGCGGGCGAGCTTGCAGGCTGTCCGCGAATCGGAGTCCCAATTCAGGCCGATATGAGATCAACACTGGAGTCAGCAAGCGTAGATGTGTCTGTAGATTTCACACTGCCTGATAGTGTAAAAGAGAATATTCTGCTTTGCACCGAACTTGGAATTCATGTGGTTGTCGGCACCACGGGGCTCGGCGCGGACACGATTATCGAACTCGATGAAAAATCTAAAGCGGAGGGAACAGGTGTTTTCATCGCCCCGAACTTTGCAATTGGCGCCGTTTTGATGATGCAGTTCGCAGCGCAGGCAGCAAAATATATGCCGGATGTTCAAATAATCGAACTTCATCATGAAAAGAAAGTCGATTCCCCATCCGGCACGGCGCTGCTCACTGCACAGAAAATCGGAGAAGCGAGACTTGCTGCCGGAGTAAATCCTGTGGACATGCCTGCCAACCTCATCGAAAAATCGAAGGGCGCCCTGGGAGCCTGTGATGCAATAACAGGAAATGTGCCCATTCACTCCGTTCGCCTTCCAGGTTTTGTTGCCCATCAGGAAGTTATTTTTGGAGGTGTGGGCCAGTCCCTCACGATCCGCCATGACTCGCTCGATAGGCGCTCCTTTATGCCTGGAGTAGTTCTCGCGGTGCGCAAAGTCCACGAGCTTCACGGAGTGGTTGTTGGTCTGGAAAAGCTGCTTTAGAATCCATGTATTCCGATGCCGAAGATTGCAGATTCAAAAACTCAATTGCCCCTCCTGCCCGATATTCTTACTTCCGATCTTAATGTGATATTCGTCGGCGCTGCACCCAGCCACTGGTCTGCACAGGCAGGACATTACTACGCCGGACCAACAAATAAGTTCTGGCTCCTGCTTTTTCAGGCTGGTTTCACGCCGTACAGACTGCAGCCGGAAGAAGATGGCGAGGTGCTGAAATACGGCATTGGCCTGACCGGCATTTATAAACATATCGCCTCCAGCGCCAATCATCTGCTGCCTCCTCCTACTAAGTTACAGCAATTAGAGTTTAAAGAAAAACTCATTCATCTTAACCCGCGATATATCTGCTACAACGGCAAGGACGTATATCATCTTTGTACGGGCAAAGTTTGCATGGACTGGGGGCTTCAGGAGGAGAAGACTGGCAGCTCAAATGTGTTTGTATTACACAGTTCCAGCGCCCGCGCCGATGGCTGGGGGAATGAAAGACTGGCTCTCTATATCGAGCTGAAACAGCACATCGAGCAGGATAATACGTCCATTCAGGTTGACCTTAAGCCCTGATTTGGAGTAAACTGGAAGACAGGATTTTAAAATGCTCGAAAGTGAGAATGTAGATGAGAACATACCATGTCGCCATTGCCGGGGCGACAGGAGCAGTGGGAACTGAATTTTTAAAACTATTGGAATCTCGTGAGTTTCCGCTTGCATCGCTGAAGCTGCTTGCATCGGAACGCTCTGTTGGAAAAACGCTGCACTACCGTGGAAAAGCTTATACAGTCGAACTTTTGGATCACAACTCGTTTCATGGAATCGATATCGCTTTCTTTTCTGCGGGTGGAAGCCGCACCAAAGAGTTCGCGCCTTCCGCGGTAAAAGCAGGGGCGCTCGTCATAGATAACTCCTCCGCATATAGAATGGATCCGGGAGTTCCGCTGGTTATACCTGAAGTAAATCCGGAAGCCATCAAGCAGAACAAGGGAATTATTGCAAATCCTAACTGCTCAACTATTGTCCTGTTGATGGTTGTGGCTCCCCTCCGCAATCTCGCACCAATAAAACGAATTATTGCATCCACCTATCAAGCAGCGAGCGGTGCGGGTGCACAGGCAATGCAGGAACTGCTGGATCAAACCAACGATGTCCTCCACGAACGTCCGGTAACGCCCCATGTGTTCCCGCATCCAATCGCGTTTAATCTATTTTCACACAATACCAAAATTGATGAGACTGGTTACAACGAAGAAGAGCGCAAGATGATTAACGAGTCGCGTAAAATTCTCAACGATAATCACCTGAAACTATCAGCGACTTGTATACGCGTACCAGTACTTCGAGCACATTCAGAGAGCGTGAATATAGAATTCGAACCCGGTAAACGTCCTTCTCTGGAGGAGATACGGAAAGCGCTTGATAATTTCCCTGGTGTCATCGTTGCGGATAATCGGGAAGCCAATCATTTCCCGATGCCGATTGAAGCTTCCGGAAGAGATGAAGTCCTCGTCGGCCGGATGCGATACGATCTGTCTAACGAAAACGCCATAGAACTGTTCCTGTCAGGCGACCAGATTTTAAAAGGTGCGGCGCTCAATGGCATCCAGATCGCAGAAAAGTGGATGCAGCAGGTTGTTCCTGTTCAATAAGTAACCAGGCTCGGGTGTAAATTCCTGCCACGACTGCTGGAAATAGACACGAGAGCTGATAAGTAAAGAAGGAATTTGGCAATGGCTGAAGCTATGTTTGGGCAGGTTCTCACTGCTATGGTAACTCCGTTTGATTCCAATCGTGAAATAGATGAACGAGGTGTGGTTACACTGGCAAACCACCTCCTCGAAAACGGATCGGATGGCATCGTAGTCTGCGGTACAACAGGAGAGTCTCCTACGCTGTCCGCTGCAGAAAAACTGCGACTATTTAGACTGGTAAAAAAAGCAGTAGGTAAGCGCGGGATCGTCATCGCGGGAACCGGTGGAAACGACACCGCCGCCAGTATCGGGCTGACACAAGAAGCTGCAGAATTAGGGGTAGACGGAGCGCTCCTTGTGGTTCCACCTTATAACCGCCCTTCGCAGGAAGGTCTTTTCCAGCATTTTCGCGCCATTGCATGCAGCGTACCCAATCTACCCTGTATGCTCTATAATGTCCCAACACGCACCGCGCAGAACATGGATTCATCCACGACTCTCCGTCTTGCTAGAGAAATTCCCAATATCGCTGCTACAAAAGAAGCTTCTGGAAATCTAACGCAGTGCGCTGAAATCATAGGAGGCGCTCCGCAGGATTTTGCAGTCTATTCAGGTGACGATGGCTTAACTCTCCCTATACTTTCAATCGGTGGTGTAGGAGTGGTTAGTGTAAGCGCTCACCTGGTGGGCAGCGACATGAAGAAGATGCACTCAGAATTTTTCGCAGGCAATTTCGCAAAAGCTGCCGCATTGAATATAAAAATGCTTCCCATCGTGAAAGCCCTTTTTCAGCCGACTACGCCCAGCCCTGCTCCACTTAAAGCTGCTCTTAATATGATGGGACTTCCCTCTGGTGATCTCAGACTTCCCCTGGTCGCGGCAAACGAACATGAAAGCAGCATCATTCGTGAAGCGCTCACTCAATATGGGCTTCTGAAGTAATCTTCCGGATGCTGGCAATCTCCGATTTAAATAAAATCGGGAAGTTGAAAACCTCGTCCCTATAAGAGGTCGTCCGATACATATACAGAATTGATCCGGAGGTTGAAAACCCCCGTCTGGAAAAAGCGGTCGTCCAATACATATGCCGGAGGTTGAAAACCCCCGTCTGGAAAAAGCGGTCGTCTTTCAGACGGAATTCCAGTCCTTCGGACAATGATTTAGATCGAAAATTAGCCCATGCAGGGAGCTTGCGATCGGAGATGGGCTTCGCAAATCCAGACCGGTACTTTAGTGCCGAGTTCACCCTATAGGCTTCGCAGTTCCAGACATTGGTTTTAACCCGGGGAAATAATATATGCTTCGCATTATAAGACCATGGTTTCAACCCGGGCAATAAAAGGCCTTCGCATTATCAGACCGGTAGATTAAATCCGCGTCAATCAAAAGGAAAACTTCTTGAACGAAAACCAAAAGAGTAAACTTCAAATTATCTCCCTCGGCGGCAGCGGCGACATTGGCAAAAATATGCTCGCCGTTCGCTACGAAGACACAATTATTGTTATCGATTGTGGTGTCTCCTTCGCCAACGAGGAACAGCCTGGAGTTGATCTCATAATTCCCGATATCACCTATCTCCTCGAAAACAGAGAAATGGTGAAGGCTATCTGCCTTACCCATGGCCATGAAGACCATATTGGGGCATTGCCTTACGTCCTCAAACAGCTGCCTCTCCCACTATGGGGATCAAAACTTACTCTCGGCATGGTGCGAGAGAAACTGGGAGAACACGGTCTCGCCTCCAGTACAGAATACAATATCTATCCGGATAGGGAAGCCGTCCCATTCGGCCCAATCTCTGTCGAAGCCATTCATGTAACCCACTCGCTGCCGGATACCGTAAGTCTCGCGCTGCGTTCTCCTGTTGGGACCGTGGTGCATACTAGTGATTTCAAAATTGACCAGACTCCCATTGACCAGCATCTTTTCGATGCTTCCCGATTTGCGCAGCTCGGTGAAGAAGGTGTAAAGCTGCTCATCTCTGATAGCGTGAATGTCGAGCGAAAAGGATGGTCTCCCTCCGAGAAGACACTGGTTCCGATCTTTGACCGATATATGCGAGAGTGTGAAGGGCGGGTAATCGTCGCCACTTTTGGATCGAATCTCCATCGTGTGCAGACCGTTTACAATGTTGCAGTTAAACACGGACGCAAACTGGCTGTATTTGGACGAAGTATGACCCAGAATATCGCCACCGCTCGTTCGCTTGGCTATTTAAAAATGAACGATGCGCATCTCGTCAAAGTGGAGGATCTAAGCAGATATCCGAACGCAGAAATTGCCGTTCTCACCACTGGCAGCCAGGGAGAACCTCTTGCGGGATTGACCAGGATGAGCCGCGATGAAAACGCGAAAATTCAGATTGAACCATCGGATACCGTCATTCTATCTTCCACACCTATTCCCGGCAATGAAGATATGGTCTGGCGTGTAGTCAATAGAATAATCCGCTCTGGCGCTCGCATTGTATACGACGCGATTCAGAATGTTCATGTGTCTGGCCACGGCTATCAAGAAGAGCTCAAAATGATGATCAATCTTACCCAGCCGGAGTTTGTCGCCCCGTACCATGGAGAACCACGGCATTACGCTGCCTATACCACCATGGCTATGGATATGGGCTATCCGGCCGATCAAGTTCTTACCTTTGAAGTCGGCCAGATGCTGGAGATGGATGACGCGGGTGTAGTCAAAGCTGATTCCAATGTTCCGCACGGTAATGTACTGGTCGATGGAGTATCCACAGGGGGTGTGAGCGATATCGTGCTGCGAGACCGAAGGCATCTTTCCCAGGATGGGACTGTAATAGTTACGGTCAGCATGGACCGAGGAACAGGCGAAATCCTTGCTGGGCCAGACATGATGTCACGCGGATTCCTACTGCCTGAAGATAGCAACGAACTATTCGAACAGTCAGGCGAGAAGGTGGTTCAGGCTCTTGAAGAGTTGAACTACACCGAAGGCTCCGATCTCGATACCGTGCGCGTTACGGTGCACGACACAGTCGCCAAATATCTTCGCAAACGAACCGGCAGGCGTCCCGTCGTTGTTCCGGTTATCATGGAAATATAAACTCAAACAGAATTCTCAGCGAGGCGAAGGTTGAATACGACAACTGGAATAATTGATAACTATCTGACAGATTTGAAACAGCTGCTTTCGGAAGTAAATACAGAGGAAGTACAGCTGCTTGTAGATGCCCTTTTCGAAGCGTGGATTGCTGGCAAGCGCGTGCTGCTCATGGGAAACGGCGGCAGTTCCAGCAGCGTCAGCCACATTGTCAACGATCTGCAAAAAAACATCCAGTTGGATGCAGGCAAAGCGCTTCGCACTATCTGTCTTACCGACTGCACGCCCCTGCTCATGGCATGGGCGAACGATACTGCCTGGGACAACGTATTCACTCCTCAGATTGAGTGCTGGGCAGAGTCTGGCGATGTTGTCATTGGTGTGAGCGGCAGTGGGAACTCGATGAATATTATCAATGGAATAGCTGCTGCAAACAAAGCCGGTGCGAAAACTTTTGGAATGGCGGGATTTGCCGGCGGCAAATTGAAGTCGACTTCCCAGCACTGTATCATCGTTTCCAGTGATAATATGCAGCGCATCGAAGATGTCCATATGGTGATACTTCATATCACGTTTACGGCGCTGATGGAAAAAGCAAAATCTCACGCACGGCCTCCTATTAAACATAGTGAGGATCGTCATGCCTGGCCCTCGGCTGAGTAACGAATAGATGCTTATCGAATCAACGACTGGAATCCGGCGGGCGGTATTTCTAGACAGAGACGGAGTGCTCAATGCGGAACTCGGCGATTATGTAATGCGCCCGGAAGATCTTACCACTCTTCCGGGCGTCGCTTCGTCTGTTAATCTGCTTATCAATGCAGGATGGCTGGTTATTGTATTTACTAATCAGGCAGGCGTAGGTCGCGGTTTGATGAGCATAGCAGATTTAGACGCCATACACGAACGTCTGAGATCAGACATTCTACTTGGCGGCAGCTCAATAACAGCCCTCTATTACTGCCCGCATCATCCTGATATTAACTGTGACTGCAGAAAACCGAAAGCGGGAATGCTGATAACTGCATCGGAGGACTTTAAAATAGATCTCTCGGAATCTATCGTCATAGGCGATAGTCCGAGAGATATTTCTGCAGGAATACAAGTCGATTGTGAAACCATACTTGTATTAACTGGAAAAACCAAGATCCACGATCCAGATGTTTTTCCTGATCCGCAGCCAGATCATATTTTTGCGAACATATCCAGTGCGGTAGATTGGATTATCGCAAATCGCTGATTTTTTACTTAATCATATCTGCTGCGATAGCCTGCAGCCTTGCGATACGGCTTTTGGTCGGCGGGTGTGTTTGAAACAGGGCCTGAATTCCATCCGATTTCAGCGGGTTTGCAAAATACATATGCGCAAAACTCGGATCGACATTTAAAGTCTGATAGTTGCGCATCTCCTCAATTTTACTTAGCGCACTGGCAAGTGCAAGCGGCTTGCCGCACAAACGAGCGCCATATGCATCTGCTTCATACTCTCTTGATCTGGAAATTGCCAGGCGAATTAGAAATGCTGCAAACGGCGCGAAAATTAATGTAAACAGCATTACAAACGGATTCGAGTCTCTCCCGCTCACTCCCCAGAAGATCATTCTCACCATGATACTGATTCCACCCGCCATTGTAGCTGCCAGTGCGCTTATCAAAATATCACGATTACGAATATGTGCCAGTTCATGTGCCAGCACCCCTTCAAGCTCATCTGGCGACAGCGTTCTTACGATGCAATCTGTCACCGCAACAACAGCATGTTTCGGATCGCGGCCCGTGGCAAACGCATTAGGCAGCTCACCCGGTATGCGATAAATTTTCGGCATCGGAATTCCCGCGTTGCTGGCAAGCCTTTCTACGACGTGGTAGAGCTGCGGTGCCTCCTCTCGGCTCACCGGCTGCGCCCCCTGGAGCATTAAAACGAGTCTATCACAGTACCAGTAGCTTCCAAAATTTAGAGCTGCCACCAGAATAAACGCTATAATCAGGCCCTTCTGACCGGCAACAGCTTCCCCAACTATTAAAAAAAGCGCCGTCATCGCTGCCATAAGCAGCGTGGTCTTAATGATATTCATTTCTTACCCTCCGATTCCCTCAGCCTATTACACTATATTATACGGATTCAAACCTCCGAATGTTTTGAAATTTTGGACTATCCCGAACATGATACGCAATCAATCAATCGGACCTATAAGATTACAGTCTATAGCAATGCGTATGATATCTGCTCTCAACAGATCGGAGTTAAGCGCCATCACATCACTCGAATCGCATCGCAATCCATCTTCTGCACGCTCGTAGAGGGCTACTGCGGATTCTCCATTATGGGCATTGGTGTAGATTAACCCGTCCGTTTGTTGAAATTGCGTCGACTCATAAAAATAGCGTGACCATTTCTGTGTGATCACGCGATCGATAACACTTCCAATTGCCGCTACTGTGCCCGCACACATCGCACCATTATCACGAATTTCGACGAGCTTGAGAGGCCTTTTCAGAGTAAGAAAAGCGGCATACCAGTCCGTGGTGGAAATCGCGCCCTCATCGCCAAACACTTCCACAACACAGCTTGATAAGGTACTGGCTGCGTAGAGTATGCCTCTGTTCTTATCATCTGAAGGATCGGATGCAGGTGCACAGTGATGATCAAATCTGGCTCTGGGTCCATTATGCCTAAAAGTCAGCGGACCCGCTCCATGCGATTCAGGATTAAATATCCGAATAAGATGGCTGCCTGTTTTCATGGTTAAGAAAACAGGCGATGGTTCTCTTGGAGGAGGAGGCAGAGGTATCAGCACCAATTCAGTGGGCTCCGACTGCTCTGGCTTCAATCAGAACTTTTTCTAAATCGCCTGCTTTGAGCGCCTGAGCTGGTGTGCATCCCTCAAGTGATCGGTTGGGATGAATAAACCAGCTGGCTTTCAAAAAATCATTTTGATTTAATGACGCCAGCACGGATGGGAGCCCTGGTAATACACCATTTGGGCCGGTGACATCGAACTGCCATGCAGGGAAGACTAACTTACCATTTTCGCGAACGGCAAGCAGTGACCCGCTCTTAACTCGATCATGTGGAGTCTGGCGCGATGTGTGCAGAAGTTCTGCAACCTGGCTGGTACTGAGCGCGCCCTCCAGAACCGACCGTCGGTGCTCGAACTCTCGCAGGTGCGCGGAGGTTTCCAAAGCGAATTTTTCATCGGCGGTATAGGATCGGCCTTCTGTGAGCAGTGACGCAAGTTTCCGTTCGGAATCAGAAGCTTTGGGTTGGTTTACCGCTTTCTCTAAACGAAAAGCTACTTTTTGAAGTTCAGAGTTATCTTTTTGCTCTAGTGAGTGCAAAAACTTGACCACTAAATTTTCAATTTCTCTATATATTGTGCTATTGAGGCGCTTATTAGAGACCTGATATACTGGATTTATGGATGGATTTGTATTATACATAACCGCAGTTTCGTTTATAATATGGCTGCCAGCTGCTATTTCCTCTTTACGTTTCATCATCATTCTCCTTACATCTCTTACGTTATTCATATTATACCATATTTGTAAGAGATGTAAAGTGCCTGACGTTTTTTTATTTTATTTTTTATTTTCACATCTGAGCAGGCCATATACGACGCTGTCTACGAGCGCATACCAGCTTGCTTCGATAATGTTGGTAGATACTCCGACGGTGCTCCAGGTATCGTCTCCAGCGGCCGAGTCGATGATGACGCGCACCTTAGCTGCAGTGCCTTCCTGCATATTCACTACGCGCACTTTGAAATCTGTCAGACGGATATCCGCTAATTCCGGATAGAACTCTAAAAGAGCTTTACGCAGCGCGCCATCAAGTGCGTGTACTGGCCCATCTCCTTCAGCAACCGTCAGCCTGACTTCGCCATTCACTTCGATTTTTACGGTCGCTTCGGTAATTGGCTCTTGATCATGCCCTCGCTTTTCGACGATACAGCGGAATCCACGCAGATCGAAAAGCTTGCGATATCTCCCAACCGACTGCATCATAAGCAGTTCAAAGGAACCTTCAGCGCCTTCAAAACTGTAACCTGCATGTTCTCGCTCAGTGACTGCCTGAAGAAGTGCGCGCGCTTCAGGAGATTTGCGGTTTAGATCAAAACCATATTCCGAGGCTTTTCCCGATATGCTGCTGCTGCCTGCAAGTTCTGAAACCAGTACCCGCCTCGAATTGCCAACCGCTTCCGGTTCGACATGCTCGTAGCTGGCGCCCTTCAGCACTGCATCTGTATGTAATCCGCCTTTATGGGCGAAAGCGCTCTTCCCAACGTACGGGCGGCGGTTATCAGGGATAAGGTTAGCCACTTCATCAATGTACTGCGAAATCCCCGTCAGATGCTGCAGAGTGTCTGGATAGAGGCAGTCATAACCCATCTTGAGGCGAAGAGCGGCGATTACAGGAATGAGATTGCAGTTTCCGCAGCGCTCGCCGTATCCGTTGATAGTCCCTTGAACATGCATCGCACCCTGCAGGATCGCAGCGAATGCATTCGCTTCGGCACATTCAGAATCGTTATGTGTGTGTATTCCAAGATTTGCCGAGGGAAGCTTCTCTCGTACGCTGCGCACTATTTCGGAAAGTTCGTGCGGGAGTGTTCCGCCATTAGTATCACACAACACCACGCGGTCCGCACCTGCTTCGAATGCCGTTCGCAGGCAGTTCAACGCATATTCAGGATGAACCTTATAGCCATCGAAAAAGTGCTCGGCATCATAAAGCACCTTGTCCGCATGCTGTTTCAGATAGGCGACACTCTCTCCGATCATTGCCAGATTCTCTTCCAGCGAAGTTCGAAGCGCAAATGTCACCTGCTCCTCCCATGCTTTCCCCACAATACAAATAACTGGCACTTTTGCATCGAGAAGCTTCTGAAGCTGCCCATCATCTGCGCACTTTACACCCGGACGCCGGGTACTGCCAAAAGCGGTGAGCAGAGATCGCTTTAATATTACCGTTTTCATGCGTTCGAAAAAGGCTTCATCTTTCGGATTAGACCCGGGCCAGCCACCTTCGATGTAGTCCATACCGAACTCATCTAGTTTTCGGGCAATGCGAATCTTATCCTCCACACTGAAGGAGATTCCTTCCCCTTGTGAGCCGTCCCGAAGTGTGGTGTCATAGATTTCGATTCGCTGTAGCGCAGGCATGGTCAATCAACCCTTTCAAGATAGTTTAGATAAGTATAAGTTCGATGGGTTATTATACCTCAGTCTGGGATCGTGGATTGGAAAGAGGATAGATGAGACTGGCTCAGCGCTGGAACTAAGAGAATTCTTTGCCGGTTCGAATTCCACTAATAAAATTATATGGCACTCAGTGGAAGCATGATGGCTTTGTGGAAGCAATAGGTATTGATCATACGTAGATTTTTATTTCGGGGTTCTGCATGTGGAATTTACATTATAGAGCCGTTTCACCGCGCTCGCCGGTTCGTATACGCACCGCCATCTCAACATTGGATACAAATATTTTGCCATCGCCAATCTCACCTGTGCGAGCCGCCTCGAGAGCGACCTCAACCACTTCTTCAGCCCGGTCGTCCGGCACGACCATCTCGATTTTCACTTTGGGAAGCAGGTTGACAACATACGTATTACCGCGATATTTCTCGGCACGCCCTCGCTGACGCCCATAGCCACGTACATCGGTAACGGTCATACCGATCACACCCAGAGAGTTCAGCGCCTCTTTTACTTCATCAATTTTAATTGGTCTTATCACACACTCAATTTTTTTCATGATAAATTATGGCACACTCACCATATCGAAATGAAATTCATCTTGTTTCCCTTTTGAAGGTTATATTCCATACGTATGCAATTACGAAGCAATAACTGACAACTGCTCTATTTTTTAATGTTACGCAGCCAATCATTTCAGTCAGATTGTGTGAAAATTTCCGGAATGCAGTAGCTTGCATGATTGAACCAATGTAATCTGTGCTAATCTGAGTAATCTGTGGATAAAAAATCTGAGGTGTTAGCAATACATTAAGATATTTAATATGCGAAGGTTTTAAAAGCAATACATCCACAGAATACTCAGATTCGCGCAGATTACTGATGCGAGAACATTGATTTTAATTCTCAGATGATGGATTTAAAATTCCATTTTGTAACGTGCCTATCCGAGAACACTTATAAAAGCTGTGGATATTTGATGATGGGAAACTGCTCGCTTCCGTCACATCAGTTATTTAATTCTTCGAGCATTGGTGATGATTGATTAAGAGCGAGGAATACACGCTTTGTCAATTCGGACGTATCGAAAATGCTCGCAACATCCTCATCCAAAACGATAGGATTTCGTTTTACGCGAGTGGCAAAATGATTTGGTTTTGCTTTGCTGTAATCCAGCTCGTATTCTGGAAACAACTCATTCTACTCCGAAATTGACTTCTTGTTCATTTTTTTTCTTCTCGTGGAGTTGCAAATTGCGGCTAATCAGGCGGGTATTCGTGCCAGTTTCAACATAGCAGATCAACAGCAGCTGATTTTGATTTGAATAACCAATCAGCAAAGATCGATCTTCCTGCAGAGAATCAAAAATTTAAGGAAGCAAATAGAAGCAGAATCATGCAGCGGTCCGACGTTCCGAAATCTCATCCTGAATATCTTGATCTTCAGCCTGTTCGGTTTTTACTATCTGGAGGCGCAAAAGTTTGGCGGGTACTCCTGCAATGACGGCGTTGTCTGGGAAGGATTTGGTGACGACTGCGCCGGCCCCGGATATTATATTATTTCCAAGAGTAATCTTGCCTATCACCTTTGTGCCTATGTTCAGCGTGACGTTATCGCCAATCACCGGGACGCCGTTCACCGCATGCCCCACCACCACGCCATTCGTGATATAGAAATTTTTGCCCGCGATCATTTCACGGTTCAGGATGATGCCGCCAAAATGATCGACCCGCAGTCCTCCGCCTATAGTCGCGCCACGTGGTATTTCGATCTGGAGGAGAATTCGAACCAGGTTGAAACAGACACAATAGAATAACTCGCTCAACTGGCGGAGAATCGGAAATCGGCAGTAAGAATAGGACCACTGCCCGTAACGGTATACGATAACCGCAAACATTCCAGGATGTGTGTAGGCCTGCCGAATCAGCATTTTACAGAAGGATAGCGACCAGGGCTTCACGTCGCTGCCATTGTAGTGAATCATATCCTCAGTGAAATTAGTCCAGATCTCAATACTGCTCTGTTTTTGTATCATCTTGCAGCCCAAAAGCTCAATACATGCCCACCCATTTGACTGAGCACTATTCCTATTAATTTGTTTGAGTAATTCTATCCCAGATGCATCAGCACGGCAGCGGCCATCTCTGCAGTAGTCAGCGATTTCTTGCCTGGTTCCGCAATATCTGCTGTTCTGCTTCCGGATGAAAGAGTGGTAGCCACTGATCTCTCAAGCGCAGTCGCTGCTTCTTCCTGCATCAGGGAGTTTCTCAGCAGTAGAGCAGCAGATAGAATAGTAGCCAGCGGGTTCGCAATTCCTTTGCCTGCTATATCCGGCGCAGAGCCATGCACCGGCTCGTAGAGTCCAAAGGTGCCCCCTGCTGCAGTTGCTGCAGTCCCCAGACTTGCTGACGCCAGCATTCCCAGGCTGCCAGTCAGCATAGCCGCTTCATCACTCAGGATATCTCCAAACATATTCTCGGTTACAATCACATCAAACTGTCGTGGATCTCGAACAAGCTGCATGGCACAGTTGTCCACAAGCATATGCGTGAGTGTAATATCGGGGTATTCTGGGGCCATTCCAGTCACTATTTCTCTCCAGAATCGAGAGGTTTCCAGGACATTCGCTTTATCCACCGAACATAGCTTTTTATTTCGTTTCCTGGCTGATTCAAAACCGATTCGAGCAATGCGAACAATTTCATCTCGCGTATAGACGCAGGTATCGACTGCGCTGTTGTTATCTGCTCCACGGCCTTTTGGCTGTCCGAAATAGATTCCCCCGGTAAGCTCGCGGACTACCAAAATATCCAGTCCATCCGCCACCAGGTCTGCCCGCAGCGAAGAAACACCAGCCAGAGCAGGGAAAAGTATAGCAGGCCTTAAGTTCGCAAAGAGATTCAGTTCTTTACGAAGCGGCAGCAGTGCGCCTACTTCCGGCCTCAGGGAGGGAGGCTGAATGTTATCCCACTTCGGCCCGCCCACAGCGCCTAAAAGAACTGCATCGCTGCGCTTGCATACATCGAGCGTTGAGGCGGGCAATGGAGTGCCATGCGCATCATACGCGATACCACCCACGAGAGCCTCTTCAAACTCTATATCAAAGTTAAAACTTTTACCGACCGCGCGAAGAATATCTACTGTTACCGCCACAATCTCCGGCCCGATTCCATCTCCCGCTAACACCGCTACTTTATAAGCCATCTATCATTCCTTCTACAATCTTGAATTATTTTCATCTTGAATCAGATATCCAGCCGATGCAGACGCAAAAATGGTTTCAATCCCATCGTCTGCCAGAAAGCGACTGCTGCCGGATTTGCTTCGGCTGCATACAGCTCAATGGCATTTGCTTTGCGAGACTGAAACCATCTGCTCATTTCAACAAAAAGAGAACGAGCCACTCCCTGCCGGCGCCATTCTTGTGTTACGTATAGATCGGAAATAAAACCATATATTCCGGGCAGAGCAATCGGGGGGCGAGGCTGAATTTCTCCCATCATAAATCCTACTAGCTCGCCAGTTTCCTTCACTTCAGCTACGAGCACACGTCCATTTTTAGTTCGTATCATTTCCTGCAAATGGCGGGAATACTTTTTCTGGGCATCATCAGCTACTCGAAATCGTGAATCGAGAGTGTGATGTTCCATCATTAAAGAGAGCCATAATCCAGCAATTAATTCTTTTTCGGAGGTACGGGCATCACGAATTGTATAGACAGACATTCATTTCTCTTGGCTGCACTATCCACCTTCCGGCTGAACAACCGTAGGCAGGACAATCTGTTCTTCACGCCAATGTGCGACAGCCTCGCCATTATTAAATAGAACCTGCTCCAGTTCACTATCGCCTCCAGCCGGATGCAGTTGGTCTGGCAGACGATCCGTGCGAGAAATGAAGCGCTCCAGATCACGCAAATCATAAAAATTGCGGCCTGCTACATTTCGAAGTTCACGCGCTGTCATCTCCGGATGTCCGACTACCGCGATACGCTTTCCTTTGCTGCGCACTAGTTCGAGCGCGCGCTCGAAATCACTGTCCCCGCTAAGCAGCACGCAAGTATCATATAATGTAACCGTATTGAACATATCGATTACCAGCTCGATATCCAAATTGGCTTTTTCTACCAGTTCGCCAGTAGTATCATCCACCATCTGTTTGATGGTTTTAGTTCGAACCGTGTAACCTGAATACATTAAATATTCATGGAAAGAACTGTCTCTCGTTTTATTTTGCGTATCAGCGCCGGTGTAGTAGTAAGCTTCACTGATCGCACCACCCGTTTCTTTACTAAAGAACTGAAGGACTTTTCTGAAATCTATAAACCAGCCTAACTTCTTTTGAGCGTAATACATATTGGCGCCATCAACGAAAATAGAAACGCTTTGCACTCCGACCTCCTACCATGTTCTATATCCGCTATATAAAGAATTACCTCAGTAATATCTGTATAAACGGGAGCTGCATTTATATGGATGCGTCCTGGGACCGCCTCACCGGAGATGATGCATCTGACACTATTTAATTTCACGCTCACTCTTACCTCTCATTCCACCAATCAGGTTCATTATCCTTCTCGGATAGAAAAAAATGAGGAGGATGGCCATCGTGGGCCATCCTCCTCATTTTTGGATTAAATATTGATTATATTCTTATCCGCAGCGATCCTGAAGCGGATGATGATTGGTGTCTACATTACCATTGCCGGGGAAATATTCAGCTGATATCTGCGCCTGTTAATTTTCGGAACCATATACGGCATTGCACTGCCTGTGGATCATCGGGAATATCAATTTGAAAGGGGGTTGATCTGCCTGCGTGTAAAGTGGCAGAGGCAACTAACGCGTGTGCCATTTGCAGCGTATGATGAGAAACATCCTGCAGCTGAACGACGACTTCAACATTTTCCAGGGAATGTCTTTCCGTATTAAGAGCATCTCCTGTTAATGTCACATAGTTGAATTTGCGAACCAATTTAACGGCTTCGCATTTAATTTTGGAATCTTGATCGATTTCAATCTGCATCGATTGAGCGCTTCCAGAACGAAAAGAGGTAACTAATGAAGCAGTGCCTATTGCTGCCAGGAAACAGATAACGGACGCAATCACTATTTTCCAGACCGCAAGAATTGATCGACGGCGGGATCGAGCACGAGTACGCAATACTTTCTCTTGCTTTAAGGGCGTATAGAGAACTTCCTCGGGAATTTGATAATCAGACCAGCGCATAGGTACGCTCATGGGCTCATCCTCCTGATGGGAATAGGGTTCAATAGATCACTCATTGGATTCAATGCAAAGCGGAAAGATATATCAATATACCAATATATGTGTGTATATGTCAACCTATTTTTGATGCATTTTAAAACTTTTTCTAAAAAAAATCGACTGGCCTTACGGCCAGTCGATTGCACAGGCCTTGCTTAGTGAAGCACCTGTCCAGGGGGAGCTATAACATCCGGCAAGGGCAGATTTGGTGTGGTACGTCTTGGTTTTTTAGTGTGAGATGGAGCAGGCAGTTCGCCTTCCCAATCCTTGCCCGCTGGAACTAGCTTCGCAGGTTCCAGGGCAATCTCGAGAACCCGACGCACATCATCCACGAATTCAAACTGTATTTCGTTTCGAATTATCTCAGAAAGATCTTCGTAAAGATCTTTTCTATTACGTTCGGGAAGTATTATTGTCTTGATTCCCGCCCGTCTTGCTCCAAGCACTTTCTCTTTAATGCCGCCGATTGGGAGCACTTTTCCACTAAGAGTTACCTCTCCAGTCATCGCAAGCAGCGGCTTCACATTGCGTCCGCTGAAGATCGATGCCAGAGCAGTTGTCATCGTGATACCGGCGGATGGCCCGTCTTTAGGGATAGCGCCGGCAGGAACATGAATGTGTATATCATGTTTCTCATAGAAATCTGGCGGAGCGCCTATCAGATCGGAATGAGCGCGAACGAAGGAGAGCGCAGCCTGCGCCGACTCCTTCATAACCTCACCCAGTTGGCCGGTAATCGTAAGCGAACTTGGACGATTCGTTGGGCTTGGCATTGCCGTCGCCTCGATGAAGATTATATCTCCACCCATCGGTGTCCAGACAAGGCCTGTAGCTACGCCCGGACGATCGACTCGCTGCAGCGCTTCTTCATTTTCAAACCTCGGCGAACCCAGATAATCCTCAACTATCTTAGGAGTTACCCGCAGTTTTTTGAACTTATCTTCCGCAAATCCGCGCGTTGCTTTCCTGCAGATAGCTGCAATCTCACGTTCCAGATTTCTAACACCTGCTTCTCTGGTATATCCATGGATTACATGCTGAATCGCATCTGGAGTGAAGGTTATTTTCTTACCCACACCGTGTTCATTCAGCTGCTTTGGAATAAGATGTTTCTGAGCGATTACAATTTTTTCTTCTTCTGTATAACCAGCAATTTCGATTATCTCCATTCGGTCACGCAGAGGTGGCAGAATGGTATCCAGTACATTTGCTGTGGTCAGAAATAGAACTTTGGATAGATCGAACGGCACATCCAGATAGTGATCTCGAAACGCGGTATTCTGTTCCGGATCGAGCACTTCCAGAAGTGCGCTGGAAGGATCTCCACGGAAATCTGCCTGAACTTTGTCTATCTCATCCATCATAAAGACTGGATTGTTGGTTTCCGCTCTTTTTATGCCCTGAATAATCTGGCCGGGAAGGGCGCCAATATATGTCCTTCGATGACCGCGTACTTCTGCTTCGTCCCGAACGCCGCCTAGCGAAATTCGAGCGAATTTTCTTCCCATAGCCTTTGCTATAGAGCGTCCTAAAGATGTTTTGCCTACACCTGGAGGGCCAGAAAAACAGAGTATTGGCTGTCTTGAGGCGGCATCCTTCTTAAATTTCCTAACGGATAGATATTCCAGAATTCGGTCTTTCACTTTATCCAGACCGTAATGATCCGCTTCGAGCACTTCCTTAACAGCAAGAATATCCAGATTATCATCGCTGCTCACCTGCCACGGCATGGTGATCATCCAATCGAGATAGGTGCGTGCGACATGGTATTCTGGCGCTGCGGGATTCATACGGCTCAGCCGGTCCAGTTCTCGCTCAGCCTCTTTTTTTGCTTCTTCGGGCATCCCGATGGTCTCAATTTTAGCCCGGATATCATCCAGCTCCTGCGATCGATCATCACCTTCGCCAAGTTCTTTCTGAATCTGGCGCATATGCTCCCGCAGATAGTATTCGCGCTGAGTTTTACCAAGCTCCTGAGCAACTTCCGATTGAAGTCGGCTGCCCAATTCCAGCACCTGCACTTCTCTGGCCAGCAGCTCCATCAGCCGGAGCATACGAGGCTTAAGTGCAAGGGTCTCTAGAATCTCCTGGCGTTCCTGAAAGCTAAGCCTCGGCATCTGCGCGGCAATCAGATCCGTCAGTACGTTGGGATCCGGCACGCTGTTCGGCAGGCCCTGCATCTCATTAGGCAGATCGGATGAGAGTTCTACCACTCGTGTGAACATCTGGCTGATGTTCAGTCTCAGTGCATCGATTTCCAGCCGCTCTTCTTCCAGTATCGCCGGCTCCACGATCGGACGCACTTTAACACGAAGATAAGGGGTTGTCTGGATAGTTTCCAGTATTTCGATCCGCTGCAGTCCCTGGACAATCAGTTGAATTCCTGCGGGCGTCTGAGCCAGCATCCGGACGGCGGCCACTGCCCCTATCTTATAGACATCATCCTGGGTAGGATTCTCAACCGTAGGATCTTTCATACAAGCGACGCCGATCATCCGGTTTCCATCTGCCACGGACTCATTAACCAGCGTTATGGAGCTTTCCCGCCCCACGCCGAGCGGGGCTACGAGGGATGGAAAAATGACTACTTCTCTCAAGGGGAGCAGATTCAGCACCTCTGGAATAGCCTGTTTATCATCCGCTGCTAATGAGAGATCTATATTGCCGGACTTCTCTTCTGACGGCATCGTTTCATCCAGAATATCCGATAGTTTTTTGCGTCTCATAGTACCTTCTCGATTCGTGAATTCATCGTTGGTGCATCAAATACTCCCTGCATTGTACCTCAACTTCGCTTCGCTAAGACTGAGATTCTGCACATCCAGCTCCAACAGATATAGTACTATACGTCCTAATCCCACTATGAATTAGCTGGTTTGAGGAATATTGAGAAGGTATTTTTTAAAGTGTATTCGTCGCATGATCAGGAGTCGGCGCTGGAGCGCGGGATAGATTCATCGTGAGCCGAGCTGCCCGTTCCGGAGTGGCAATGGCTAATATCTCTCCTACTTTTTTCTCATCCATTTTGCGCAGAAGCGCGATAACCTGATCATCAGGCAGCTTTGCAAATATTTTTGAAGCGGTATCTGCAGGCATCTGCTCGTATACAGAGGCCATCCGGGCCAGCTCCTTTGGATCTAGCGGAGCCGTTGCGGGAGCAGCGGAAGCGGCCAGCTTCACATGCGTTGCCGCTTGATTTTGGAGAGCTGTTCGCTCTGCGTCGAGCGCCGCCTTCTGGTCGTTCAGGTCTTTTTTCTGTTCTGCGAGAGGATCAACTGCCACAGCCGCAGCGGGCTTTGATTTGGGAGCATTATACAGTCCGATAGCATGCAGCGAAGAGGCCGCCATTTTATTATGCTTGGCCAGGTTTTTAACAGGAATGATTCCAATTTTTGCAAGGCCATACGATGCCCCTACAACAAGGATCATGCTTCCCAATCCGATGACCGCTATCTTTCCGACGTTCGCCATTTTATCTCCTGATCACTTAAAGTACAGATACAGCCCTTATCGCCCCAGCATGCCCATAATTTTCTGAACGTACTGCTGAGTTTCGGCGTAGGGGGGAACGCCTCCAAATTTCTTAACAGCCCCAGCTCCAGCATTATACGCTGCCAGCGCCTGCGAAATATCCCCTTTAAACTCTTTGAGCATGCCCGCCAGATGGCGTGTGCCTGCCGCAATGTTCTGCTCGGGATCATATGCATTCTGAACGCCATAACCTTGGGCGGTTTCCGGCATAAGCTGCATGAGTCCTTTAGCGCCAACAGCCGAGGTACTTCGGCTGTTACCGCCGGATTCCTGCTGAATCACAGCTCTTACCAGATCCGTAGGCAGTCCGTTCATACCGGCATATTTATTAATGAGGGTCTCGATTTGCGGACTGAACGGTCCGGCGCTTCCTGCCAGCGAGCGGAGCTGAACTCCTCCGCCGGACTGTGCCAGCATGACATCAAAAGGTCGGTTTGCCGAAGCAGATTCACTGCCTGCCTGTTTCTGCAATGAAATGGGCGGAACTGATGGGGCAGAAACCACTCCGAGCCTCGACTGTATTTCAGCGATTCGCGCCATTGTTGCCTGTATATGGCTATCCATTTTCAGCCTCCTCATCTATCATAATATCTATTAAGGGAACTTCTAAACTAGATCCGCCCTGATTCACGGAATGCATTCTCTGCACATGCTTGATCGTCGCTAACTCATCCAAAAGGTTTTGTTCCTGCTTATGGCCTTCCAGCTGGTGCTCCTCCAAAGCTTTATCACGCAGATGAGCCACAGCTTCGCGAGCCTGTCGGCATACAACGAGTTCCAGTCGTATCTCTTCCGCGACTATCCGGGCAGACTCTGCATGCCGGATTAACTGGGCGATGGAAGCTAATATTGTTTCTAAATAACGTTCGCGATCCAAAATTTTGCTGGGATCAAGGAGCTGCCCTATTTTGGTGACGGCTCCCCCGGCTACCGTCTGCCTGAACTCTTCCCGAAGCTGCACTATACGGGCCTCGATTGCAAGCAAACGGCCCTGAGCAGTCTCAAACTCCTGTTCCTTAAGCGATTCCAGAATTTCACGGTGACGCAAAACGGTCTCGAGCCGAAACTTAAATTTTCGCATATTTAACCTGCAAAATTGTTCATGAGATACTGCACTGTATCAGAGTAAGCACCGGTTTCATTGGACCGCTGCCGTAGAAATCCGTTCACAGAATCTATCTTTGATTTTGCATAGTCAATTTTGGGGTTGCTTCCATCCACATATGCGCCAATATTGATTAAGTCTTCAGCGCCTTTGTAAGTCGCCAGCACTTCTCGCAGACTATTCGCACATTTCATCTGC
The DNA here is from genome assembly GCA_038203935.1 of Chthonomonadales bacterium. Lineage (GTDB taxonomy): Bacteria > Armatimonadota > Chthonomonadetes > Chthonomonadales > Chthonomonadaceae > JANXSG01. The sequence goes on along the minus strand of JBBRDM010000012.1, from coordinate 16,893 downwards.
TCAGGATATGTGATTTGAGGCATAACTCGGCTTACGCTTTGCAGTACATCTATAGCGGGATAGTGGCCGCGATGCCCCAGTTCCCGGGTGAGCACAATATGCCCATCCAGAATTCCGCGTACAGCATCTGCTACGGGTTCGTTCATATCGTCGCCTTCGACAAGCACTGTGTACAGCCCGGTGATACTCCCTATCCCATTGCTGGATGTACCGGCGCGTTCCAGCAGTTTTGGCAGCATTGCAAATACGCTGGGTGTATAACCTCGCGTTGCAGGCGGCTCACCGATTGCCAGCCCCACTTCGCGCTGCGCCATTGCCAGTCGGGTCACAGAGTCCATCATAAGCAGCACATCTTTGCCCGTATCACGAAAATATTCCGCTATGGCAGTGGCGACGAAGGCGGCTTTAATACGAACCAGTGCAGGCTGATCGGAAGTAGCCACAACCACCACCGATTTCTGCACTCCATCGATGCCCAGGCTCTCTTCAACAAAATCTCGGACTTCACGGCCTCGTTCGCCTACTAGCGCTATTACATTGACATCGGCATTGGTATTTCTTGCTATCATTCCCATAAGAGTGCTTTTGCCAATTCCGGATCCAGCGAATATACCCATACGCTGCCCTTTACCAAGTGTAAGGCATCCGTCTATCGCGCGTACTCCCACTTGCAGGGTTTCTGATATTCTGGATCGCGTGACTGCATTCGGCGGAGCAGCATTCACTGGAATCGTATTTTTAAGATTGAGGGCAGGGCCGCCATCCATTGGGTTCCCCATGCCGTCCAGCATTCTCCCCAAAAGCTCCTCGCCAACCATGATCTGCTGTGTGCGATGTGTCGCGACCACTTCACTTCCCGGTTTAATGCCTTCCATTAATCCGAGCGGCATGAGCAGCACCCGGTTGTGCTTGAAACCTACTACCTCGGCTTTGATAGGAGGGCGTGCCGGATCATATGTATTTGCTCGGTCGTAATGGATGTCACATATCTCGCCCACCATGGCATTCGGGCCAGCCGCTTCAATCACAAGCCCGATAACCTGGGTAACCTTGCCATTCATTTTGACTGGGTCCACCCGTGAAAGGTGCTGACTGTATCTTTCGAGATCGAGATCGAGGGCAGGAATAATGGGGAAATCTAGAAGCGGGCTTTGCATCGTATAAGAACTCCTCAGAGGAACGGTTAAGATATATTCTGATGCAATATATGTTGAAGGGCTTCATCCACTTCCTGCATTTGTGTCTCTATGCGCGAGTCGATACTTCCTGCATCGGTATCTATTACACACCCTCCGGGACTAACACGTTTATCGTCTACAATTTCAATATGCGGAATGCCGTCGATCAGCGCGAGCAGATTGGCTCGATTAGCACGCACCATCTCAAGATCATCTGCATGCACTCTAATTCTGAGTGAGCTGCTGTCTGCAACACGTCGCAGGGCATTCTGTATGATGGATATACACACGGTTTTACTGGCGGTGACCTCCTGTTTAATCACCTGCTTGGCCAGTTCAAAAACAAGAGCAATAACATCCGGTTCCACACAACTCCAGTTGTGCTGGCGTTCTCTTTCGATGTGGTTTATGAATCCCTCAATCTCGAGCCGATATTGGGTGCTTGTTTCCGAAGCCTGCTGGGTTACTTCCGCTTCGGCTTTGGCTTTGCCGTCCTGATAACCCCGGTCATATCCAGACTGATATCCTTTTTCACGCGCTTCCTGCTCGATAGACTGCGCCTTGTCCAGCGCTTCGCCCACAAGTGTCTTCGCTTCTTCTGATGCCTGAATGCGCATCATCGTAATCTCAGCCGGTTCTGGTTCCCCCATCTGTCGCAGCTGGCGTTCCTTCGATGCAATGGTATCCACATCTCCAAAAGTCAGTGTCCCAGTGCTATCTGCAGAAGAATCGGAAGAGCGAGAGGAGCTGTATTTGTTGGATTCAGGAATCTGAGTGGCAATGCGCTCAAACCAGCTGACGGGCACAGCTTTCGCCGCAATATCATCGGTTACACTTGGTGCAGTTAACGGGCGGAACTCTTCTGAACTTTTCTCTGCAGAATACGGGAATGCCATGCATTTACCTATTTTCCTGGATTAAATACAAATATGGTGACCGGATAGAGCAGGCATTTCTGCCATAGAATGCACTGCTGAAAAAGACTACACGATAATCTCTTCTCCGCCGCCGCCACGTGCGATAACGATCTCTCCAGCCTCTTCGAGGCGTCGGATAACCCCCACAATACGCTGCTGGGCTTCCTCCACGCTGCGCAGACGTACCGGCCCCATAAACTCCATATCCTCTTTGAGCATGGCGGCAGCCCTTTCGGACATATTTTTGAATATGCGTGCCTGAACCTCTTCGCCCACTCCTTTGAGAGCGAGGGAGAGCTCCTTGGTATCGACTTCGCGCAGTACTTTCTGGATGGAAGCATCGTCCAGCAAAATAATATCTTCGAAGACGAACATCAGTTTCTTAACTTCTTCTGCCAGCTCCGGACTGGTTTCTGACAGCGATTCCAGAATAGTTTTTTCTGTAGTTCGATCTACCCAGTTCAATACTTCGACCAGGCTCTTAACTCCGCCCGCTGCAGTAAAGCCCTGGGTGACCACTGCGTTGGAGAGTTTGCGTTCGAGCACTTTCTCTATCTCACGTATAACTTCTGGCGGGGTTCGATCCATAATTGCTATGCGGCGCGCGACTTCCGCTCGAAGCTCCTGCGGCAGGCCGGATAGCACTGCAGCGGCTTGATTTGCGTTGAGGTGCGCAAGTATCAAGGCGATAGTCTGCGGATGCTCTTCCTGGATAAAGGAAAGAAGTTGACTGGGGTCGGTCTTTTTCACAAAATCGAAAGGCAGCACCTGCAGGGTCTGTATAACTTTGTTTACAATCTCATTGGCTCTGTCTGCGCCAAACGCTGCTTCCAGCGCTTTGCGGGCTTGATCGATGCCGCCTTCAGAAATAACTTCCTGAGCCAGGCACATCTCATGAAATTCTGAAACTACCTGCCGCCGGACATCGGAGGAAATCTTACCCATCCTGGCAACGTCCAGAGTCATATTTTCGATATCTTCTTCTCGAAGATGCTTGAATATTTTCGCGCTTCCTTCCGGGCCGATTGCGACCATCAGAATTGCAGCTTTTTGACGATTTGTGAGTGTCGGACTCTGGACTTTTCCCAACTATTCCTCCCACCGATAATTACAAACTTTGCACTCGCATCCATAATTCCGCTATGCGCTAAAAGTATCGTTTACGAATCTTCGCTGATCCAGCTCTTAATAAGAAGCGCCACTGTTTCTGGTTTCGATTTCGTCATATGTAGTATACTTTCGAGGTTTGAATCGAAATTTTCATTGATCACGTCGAATGTCTTTGGCCCGGTGCTGGTGGAAAGTCCGATAGGCTGGCCGTTCTCATCGAACATCGTGAAGTCTCCGCCAGTTGGCAGATCTTCCAGAGGCAGACCGTCCGAACCATACATCATATTTCCGGATGAATCCAGCGCATAGCTCATTCCACCGCCACCGCCGCCTTCAAGCGCAAGCTGACCGCCTGCAAGAACCATTTTTGGTTTTCGAAGCGCTCTCGCTAACAGGAACAAGCAGAGCATCATCAAACCCAGTGGAACGAAAATGCTGACCAGCCTGGCAGTGCTTTCTGTTGCTCTCGCTGCAGCAGATGCTTTGCTCTCCGCCTCTTCTGCACTTCTGTCAAATGGAACCTGCGCTACCGTAACGTTGCGAGTACGATTCACATCCGCTGCATCCACGCCAATAGCAGTTTTCAATACTTCTGTGATCGAAGCGACTTCGCCGGCTGGAACTTTCGTATCTACCAGCGCACTCACGGTAAGTTTTTCTATGCGGCCAGGATTCTTGGTAATGTTAGTTTTAATCACGCTGGGCACGGAATTCTTCACCACAGTATCGTGCGTGTATTTGCCATCAGTGGCGCTGGTTTTAGCGTAGGTAGGAATGGTGGGTGCAGCTCCGCCGCCTGCCGGGTTAGGTACCCCAGCCACGTTTGCGGCGAGGCCAGGCGCATTTCCTCCGACGGCCCCGGGCCCGTTAAGTACTTCCGTATCACTCTGCTGGGAGGTCACTGCGCCAGGCTGGTAATCGGTTTTTTCTGTTGCTTCGCTGTCGGAGCTGAGCTCAACGTTTACCAGTACCACCGCCTTATGCGGACCAATGGTCGTATCGAGAAGAGACTGCAGTTCGCTCCGTCTGAGCTGCGCAATCGAGTGCTGACGCTTCATCTGTTCGTCGCCGGTAGCGCTGGAAGCGCGCGTTCCGTCGAAAAGAAGATCGCCCTGGCCGTCCACCACACTGATGCTTTTTTCATTCAGCCCGGTAAACGACATCTGTGTTAATCGCACTATGGCATGTACGTTCTCATCGGAGAGCGACTGACCGGGTTTCACAGCTAGAATGATAGAGGCAGAAGCATCGTGCTTATCACGCGTAAAAGGGGTATCATCTGCATTCGCAAAATGAACGATTGCATTGTTGATCTGCTGCAGCGTCATAATGCTTTTTGCGATTTCGCCTTCTTTCGCACGCATCATCATGAGCGCTTCCATAGGCTGGGTGGAGAAACTATTGGTCTTATCCAGTATCTCCCAGCCCGGGGTAGCATTTGCCTGCTGCGGAAGCCCCTCCCCGACTAGCGTCATCAGCATCTCATCATGATTCTGAGCCGGCACTTCAATACTGGTACCATTCCCATTCAGCTTATAAGGTACGTTATGCTCTTTTAATTTTTGTGTAATTGCCGTCGCATCTGCCGCGCCCAGATTTGAAAAAAGAGGGACATACTCAGGAGTGCTTGCCCAGGCGACGAATCCTATCAGCGCTACCATACCACCGAGCGAGGAAGCAACCAGAACAATCTGGTTGTTGCGGCCGAGGCTTTCCCACCAATCGCGCAAACGATTTAGCACCTTCTTGCGTTCCTTCCTGATAAATGCCTGCAGCAGTGGAGAACTAGAGAAGTTTCAGCCACTGCCTCAGACTTACAAAACTAGAGAATTAAACGTTAACGCGCATAATTTCCTGGTAGCCGTCCACCAGCTTATTGCGTACCTGCATTGCCATGTTCAGCATGACACTGGCCTCCTGGCCTGCGATCATAACCTGATGCACATCAAGCGGCTCGCCCGCTGCAAACCGTGTCGACATATCGCCTGCATTGAGCTGCGCTTTATTCACCTCGCCGATGGCGTTCTCCAGCATCTTGCCGAAAGAGCTTTCTGATCCGGTTTGGACAGCGCCATTAATGCCGGCCTGTTCGCTGCCCGGAATGGGAAGCGATGCGCCTTCTCCGCTGCGGATAGCGAAAGGGTTGGAATTTAGATTAGGGGAAATAGAGTCTATCTGCATAGCATCCTCTTAAAAACTAGATTTGCTGCCAGGCACATCGAATGCCTGCGCACGCTAAAGTGAACTAACTAGGATCTGCCGATATCGAGAGCCTTCTGCTGCATCTGTTTGGCAGAGTTGATCGCTGTGACGCCTGCTTCATAAGCTCTCGTGGCCGAGATCATGTCTACCATCTCCACAACCGGCTCAATATTGGGCAGTTTCACATTGCCGTTTGCATCTGCATCCGGATGCCCTGGATCGTGAACGACCTTGAAATCGTGCGACATATCCGGCCGGATTCCTGACACTTCGACTCCGCCGGAGCTGGAGCTCTGCTGCCCCCGCGCAAATGCGAGCTGCTTTGAAAAAGCGCTGCCTTCCCTTGCAGAAAATAGAACTTCCTGTCGGCGGAAGGGCTGGCCATCTGCCCCGCGAGTGGTATTCACGTTGGCAATGTTGTTGCTGATCACGTCGAGGTGGAGACGTTCAGCGGTGAGACCAGAGGCGCTGATCTGCATCGAAGATCCAAGTGACATTGATAATTCCTCTCAATTCAAAAATCGTGGATGTACTGCGAGAATAAAACGAACTTTATTTAACGAGGTTGGCTATCGGCCGTTTATAACAGATTTGAGAGCAGCAAAAAAGCCGCCGACATTCTGTGAAATCGCTTCGAATTTGAGCGTATTTATAGCCATATTTACGTTTTCCGCTTCCATGTCGACGTTATTGCCGTCCGGGCGGGAACTGGTGGTATTGATGGATATGAGCTGAGGTCTCACACTGGAGACTGCTTCTCCCATGGTTCTCCCAGAAGAATCCTTGCTTCGAGATAAAGCGGAAGTCAGCCTGTTTTCAAAAACAACTTCCTGACGTTTATAGTTAGCAGTATTGACGTTGGCTAGATTATGAGCGCTCGCCTGATGCCTCATGGCTGCAGCGTCGAGTGCGCGGGTCTGGGCAATAAAGTTATCTCCGCCAAAGAGTTTTTCAATCATGAGATCCTCCAGTCGAGGGTGCAGTGAAGTGTGTAAGAGTTTCAAAACACGAAGCTGGTCTGTGGCTTGAAGTGTCCTGTAGGTAGTGTCATTTGATATTATCGGAGGAAGTATGGCGGTACTGCAGAGGGATTTGCACGGCAGATCAAAAATACATTGGCGTCATCTTCACATTTACCGCCTCTCCCGCGAGGAACAAGCATCTGGGATAGGGCTGGGGTGAGGTTGAATTTCCCGCGAGGAACGAACGAATCGGTAGGGCAGATGCTCCGTCGTCTGCCGAGGGAATCGGCAGGCATTCGCCCCTCTCCTCCGAGCTTGCGAGGGAATAGGAAGGAGAGGGGTTGGGGTGAGGTTGTATCTCCCCTTCTCCTGTTTTTTGGGAGAAGGGGTCGGGGGATGAGGGCACACCTCCCCTATTTCCGCATACGAGGATCAAGGGCATCACGCAGTGCATCACCGAAGAAATTGAACGACATGACGGTAAGCGCGAGAAGAAGGCTGGGGAAAAGTATCAGCTGGGGTTGTGAATCTTTATACTCGAGCGCATTGTTGATCATCTGCCCCCAGCTTGGGAAGGGAGGCTGCACTCCAAGACCCAGGAATGAGAGGGTCGATTCTGCAAGGATATAACCAGCAAGATCCTGCGTGACCTGGACAATAATTGGGCTGAGCAGGTTGGGAAGCAGATGCTTGAAAAGTATATTCTTTTCACGGACTCCGGTTGCGCGCGCCGCCTCGATATACTCTTTTTCCCGCAGCGCAAGCGCCTGGCCGCGGACAAGACGGGTCATTCCCGGCCAGCCTACTATACCCAGAGCAACAAAAAGAGTCAGAACACTGGTGACGGGAGGCAGGGCCTGGCTGCCGGATCGAATGACAGCAGCAAGCAGTATGGCGAGCAGCAGATCGGGGAAAGCGAACATAACATCCGTAACGCGCATCAGCACGAGATCCGTCATTCCGCTGCGGAATCCTGCAATCAATCCCAGAGTTACCCCGATAAACACTTCGATGATAACGACCACTACCGATACACCCAAAGACACTCTAGCCCCGTATATCAGCCTGCTGAGCACATCCTGCCCGAGGTTATCTGTGCCAAGACGGTGGAAATGATCTGGTTTCGCAGGGAGGCTGGCGTATCGGTTTGAATCCTGAAAGTCGTAATCATAGTGGGTTAGAAGCGGGGCAAATATGGCAATTAAAATTAGGCTGATGATGTAGACGAGGCAAAGCATAGCGACGGGATTTTTGCGCAGTCGAATCATTGCATCTCGGCCAGGGCTGGTGGAAGGCTGAGATATTAATGGTTCTTCAAATTTAGGCGGCACAGCATCTATAGGACCGGTCTGAATTCCCATTACTGTGCCTCCTGTGAACGCACACGAGGATCGACGACACCATACAGGATGTCCACTCCCAGATTGGCGAGAATAAATATAATTGCTACCAGCAGCGCCATACCCTGTATCACGGGATAGTCTCTTTTCGAAATGGAGTTGATCGATTCATACCCTATTCCCGGAACCTGGAAAATCGTTTCGACAACGAACGATCCGGTAAGCAGGCCTCCGAAACTGGTTCCAAGGATCGTCAGCACAGGCAAAATCGAGTTTTTGAGTGCGTGCCTCCAGATAGTTCTCCCCTTTGAAAGCCCCTTGGCCATCGCGGTGCGGATATAGTCCTGTTTCAGCACATCCAGCAGTGAGGAACGCATGAACCTTGCAAGGATAGCGGCCGAGCGCGAGCCCAGAGCAATAGTAGGAAGGATGGTATATGCAGGCGAATCCCAACCACTTACTGGAAGCCAACGCAGCCTGACCGCGAAATAGATCACCATGAGCGGCCCGATCACAAAACTTGGCACGGATACCAGCGCTACCACGCCCGCCATGCACAGCCTGTCGAACCAGGAGTTGTGGAAAAGCGCCGCGAGAATCCCTACGGGAATCCCGATAAAAAATGCCAGTATGAATGCGGAAATGGCGAGCTGGGCTGTAACTGGAAAATCCTGCCGGATCATCTCGGAAACCGGCTGGCCCCCGCGCGAAAAAGATTTCCCGAAGTCGCCATGGGCAACAATTCCCCACACATAATTTACATACTGAACCAGCAGCGGTTTATCCAGCCCGTACTCTTTCTCAAGTCGCGCCACATTCTCTTTCGTAGCCTTTTCCCCGAGAATGATTTCAACCGGGGAAGAAGGCGCCAGCCGAGCGATCATGAACACCAGAAAAGAGACGGCGATGAGTGTGGGAATAGCCAGAATGATGCGTTTGACAATGAAATTCAGCATAGATAATTTGACCCGATCAGTTCGCGGTTATAATAGTTTGCGTGTGAGGCAGCATGGTGCAGAGATTGTGCCTCCAGCCTTTCACATTTTTTTGGATCATGTAGAGATTGGGATTGTTGTTCAGAGGAATTACACCAACGTCATCCATTATAATCTGATTAGCTTTGCCGTATAAGCTGGCCCGGAGGGCATGATCCGTAGTAGCATCCGCCTGTTCGCATAGTTTATCGAACTCTGGATTCCTATAGCCCGAGTGATTCAGGCTGGCATGCGACATAAAAAGAGTAGAGAGAAAATCCTGCGGATCGGGATAGTCCGCTACCCAGCCGGCGAAATAAAAAGTCAATGCATCGTTGTACTGATCATGAATCATCTGTCCCCCCTCGCGCTGAGACAGATTGACGGTAATTCCGAGATTCTCCTGCAAGTTGCTTCTTATCATTTCGCAGGCATGATCGGTGGCGGGAGCGTTTTGCGCCATTATAAGCGCTATTGCCGGAAAACCTTTCCCCCCCGGATATCCTGCCTGAGCCATAAACTGCTTTGCCGCCGCCGGGTCGTAAGGCACATGTGGTGGGATGGGCCCAATATCCTGAAGTTCGGGAGGCAGAAGTCCATCTGCCACAGACCCAATGCCTTTAAAGGCAGTTTTTAAAATGTTTTCACGGTCTATTGCACTTAGAAACGCCTTGCGAACGAGCTTATTATTCAACTCGGGCATTTTGCGCGGATCCAAAACCAGATAAGATACATTCGCGGATGGTATTAACTGATATTCATCCTTGAATTTACCGGCGGCTTTATCCTGCGAATATTGGGCACGAGTTCCAACAGTGATATCAATATTCCCCGCCGCAAAATTAGCGTAAGCAGTTTGAGGATTCAAATAGAGTTTGCGTTCGATTCTAGTCAGCTTAGGAGCGCCATCCCAATAGCCTGCATTGGCTTTCAAAGTCACCATAGTGCTGGGATTATACTCATCCAAAATGAAGGGGCCCGTCCCAATATAAGATTTCTCGGTCATTTCTCCCTTTGTGTTTGCAAGTTCCTCTTTGCAGACTGCAAAGTTTGAGGGATAGGCCATCATACCTAAAAAATAGGCGCGCGGCCGGTCAATCGTGACTTTGAGGGTGAGCGGATCGACCACTTCAACTCCTGGAAGATCTTTGCGATTTCCCTTCGCAATGTCCGCCGCGCCCAGCACGCCATCCAGATAGTTCAAAGCCACTGTCGAAGCAGTTTTAGGATCCAGCGCTCGCTCCCAGCTATATTTAAAATCGGCAGCATTTACCTCGCGTCCATTTGTAAATTTTACGCCTTTGCGAATATGGAATGTGTATACTTTTCCATCCGCTGAAGTGTCCCATTTTTCAGCAAGGCAGGCCTGGATCTGGTTTTTTTCGTCGTATCGCACCAGCCCCTCAAACGTCTCCATAATAAATTCTGAATTGACGACGTCATTTGCTTTCGCCGGGTCGAGCGTCACCAGTTCGACCAGCAGCGCTTCCCGTAAAACGGTGCTGGCGCTGCCAGGAGGGGAAGACACCGAGGATCCACCTTTTTTGCCAGTGGTACATCCGGAAAGCGTCAGTATGGAAACGGCGCTGAGAACCGCGAACGCGGTCCTGGCCCATTTTGAAGCAGAATAGTTTATTTTAATGTGAAGAAAAGACATAAATAGTGCACTCCTCAAACGGAATAAATGATCTTTCAGAGTACCACAAAACAATAATAAGCCTGATAGAACTGCTTGATTGCTCTACTTAGTGGTCAGCAGATGAGGCAGCAGCCCGCATAGATTCGTCCGCCAGCCTTTCACATTCGTGTGCGTGAGCACTACTCGCGGTGTGTAATCGATCGGGATGACGCCGACATCGTCCGCTAAAATCCTATTTGCCTGAGCATAAAGTGAGGCCCGAGTCTTTACATTCTGCTCTATGTCGCCCTGCTCGCAAAGTTTATCCAGCTGCGGGCTGTTGTAGTTATAGTGATTCAAGCTGGCCTTCGACATAAAGAGTGTTGAAATGAAATCCTGGGCATCGGGATAATCAGCGGACCAGCCGGAAAGATAGAATGCCAGGTTCTCATGGGCCGTGTCGTTCCAATACTGTCCGGCCTCTTCTGTTTGAAAACTTACGTTGATTCCGAGGTTATTTTTCAGATTATCACGAATGATAAGACAGGTGTCCTTACGGCGAGGGGTTTTTTCGATTGTGAATAGCGCCAGTTTGGGAAACCCATCTCCGTTCGGATATCCAGCCTGAGCCAGCAGCGCTTTTGCCTTTGCCGGATCATAAGGAGTGTGTGGCGGCTGATTCTCTCCCGCCAGAAGTTCGGGTGGTATTAGTCCATCCGCAACCGTTCCGACATTCTTATTTGCAACCTTCATAATTTTATCACGGTCGATTGCATACAGAAAAGCCTGGCGAACCTGTTTTTTCGCGAAAGCAGGTTCTTTGCTCGGAAGCATAGCGATATAGTCGACTGAAGCGCCTGGAGTAATTTTATACTCCTCCTTAAATTTTCCTGAATCCCGGTCCTGTGCAAACCGGGCGACAGGTACACCTATCAGCTGATCGATTTTCCCCGTTTCAAAATTAGAATAAGCTGTTTCAGGATCGACTATCACCGGCCATTCAATTCGAGCCAGCTTCGGCCTGCCGCCCCAATAACCCTCATTCGATTTCATAGTGAGAATTTGGCCCGGTGTATAGCTTTCCAGCGCAAATGGTCCCGTCCCGATCATAGAGGTGTTATCGATTATTCCGCCGCTCTTTTCAATAGCTTCCTTACATACGACGAAGTCTGTAGGGTAAGTCAGCATCGATACGAAAAAAGCGCGTGCCCGATCTAATGTCACTTTCAAGGTGTGGGGATCAATCACTTCCACCCCCTGGAGATCGGCGCGTTTGCCTTTCACCACATCCTGCAGACCAATGACTCCATCCAGATAGTTCGCTGATACAGTCGACTGCGTTTTTGGGTTAATTGCCCGCTCCCAGCTATACTTCACATCGGCAGCGGTCACCTCTCGTCCATTATGAAACTTCACACCAGGGCGGATATGGAAAGTGTATATTTTGCCGTCCGGGCTGACATCCCATTTCTCGGCGAGCGCTGGTTCAAGTTCATTTTTTTCGTTGAACCTCGTGAGTCCTTCGAAAATCTGAATCAGCATCTCTGCGGTAACTTGATCCTGCACTTTTGCCGGATCGAGTGTAGAGGGTTCCACAACCAGCGCACATCTCAGAGTGGACGACTCGTTAGCGCCAGAGTCCTGCTGTCCTGCCGCATTGTGTTTACCGGTGGTGCAGCCAGCCAGAGCTGCTAGAACGAGCAGTGCGGCAATGGAAGTAGTTATTTTTGCAAGATAGTTATGGTTCAAAGCTGTTTACTCACTTTTACGATATGTAGTCTATATTTATCAAATTCAAACAGGAGGAACGGATTTAGAACATTTAATAACAAACGCTGCCGCAGCGCGACGGTAGCTTCGGTCATTCTCATATTCTCTATTCGAAACGTACTATTCCTGCTTCGCGCTCATGCCTGCTCCAAACCACACCGTCATTCCTATTGTTTTTGCACCTTATTGAAAGGAAGCAGTGTACAAAGGTTTGCTTTCCAGCCCTTAATATTCTTTTGTACAAGAAGAATATGCGGACTAAAAATCAGTGGCAGCACTCCCACATCCTGCATGATGATACCATTTGCTTTACCATAGAGATCGGCGCGTTTTACAGGATCCGATTCTGAATCGGCGGCATTACAGAGTTTGTCGAATTCCGGATTACTATAACTGGAACGATTTAAATGGGCCGTACTGACAAACAGCGTCGAAAGGAAATTTTGGGGATCGGGGTAGTCCGCGACCCAATCCGCAAAGCAAAACTCCAGGTCTTTCTTTCGCTCCCGGGAAAAATACTCTCCCGACTCTATCTCCTGTAGGTTCACAGTAATTCCTAAGTTGGTTCTCAATTCATCGCGGATAATAGCGCTGGCGGCACGGTTTGCAATAGAAGTCCGGGTATAGGTGAGTGTGAGGGCAGGGAATCCTTTCCCATCGGGATAGCCGGCCTCCGCCAGATACTGTTTCGCCGCAGCGGGATTGTAAGGTATCGGCGCTGGATCAGCACCTTTACTCGGAAGATCAGGCGGAAGAATTCCGTTTGCGACCTGCCCAAGGCCGTTAAAAGCGACTTTCAAAATCTTTGCGCGGTCGATAGCTTCAGCAAAAGCCTTGCGTACCAGTACCTTTGCAAACAGCGGCTGTTTTTGCGGCTGCATCATGAGATAGATGATCGAAGCCTCCGGGTAGACATGGTACTCATTTTTAAATTTTCCAGATGCCATATCCTGGACAATTCTGGCATTCGATACATCTGCAAGATCCAGCTTGCCCGTCTCAAAGTTATTATATACCGTCTCATTGTTAGATATTATCGGAAACTCGATACCATCAAGCTCAGGCTTTCCATTCCAGTACGAAGGATTTGCCTTCAGCGTGACAAGTTTGCCTGGATTGTAGCTCTCCCAAATAAATGCTCCGGTTCCAATCATGGACCCATCTGCGACGCTGCCGTTATTCTTTTCGACTGCTTCCCTGCAGACTACCCATCCAGACGGATAGCTCAGCATACTGAGGAAATACGAGCGCGGATGATCGAGGGTAACTTTCAAAGTCAGCGGATCCACAACCACGACTCCCGGAAGATCCTTTCGTTTGCCATCATGTACATCCGTTGCTCCCAGGATGCCATCCAGATAGTTAAAGGCGACGCCGGAATCTACCTGTGGCGAAAGCGCCCGCTCCCAGCTGTATTTTACATCATCGGCAGTCAGCAGCCTTCCATTTTGAAAGTGGACTCCATTTCGAATATGAAATATGAGTATTTTGCCGTTGTCCTCACTATCCCAGGATGCGGCAAGATTTGGAACCAGCTTGTTATTTTCGTCGAATCGATCCAATCCTTCAAATACATGTGAAAGGATCATGTTGGTAGCTACATCCTGAACTTTCGCTGGATCCAGCGTAGGAAGCTCAGCAGAAACTGCCATGCGCAGTATATTTCCTGATGCAGATTTACCTGTTATACGCGACTCTTTTTTGTTCGCAGTACATCCAGGAAACAGTATCAGCGCAGCTAATAAAAAAAGGTGACTAGGTGCCAAACCTAACTTTTTTTTCTTCATGGCGTTACAGTAGTTGTAAGATGGGGAAGATGGCCCAACAGACTATCCCTTAAATTATGCACCCGCGGTTTGTCCAGCTCCAGGTCTCTCTGGAAATAGATAGGCACCCAGGGCGCATCATCTACCGCCATCTGCTCAGCCTGATGATACATCTGCATTCTCAATTTACTGTTGTGCTCCACGTCGGCGGAATCGCAAAGTTTATCATACACCGGGTTGGCATAACCGACGCCATTTTCAGGATGGTCTTCTGCACCATTCACTATTTTACTGGAATGGAGCAGCACAGAGAGAAAATTTTGTGGATCAAGATAGTCTGCCGACCACCGTAGATGCGAAAGCGCCATGGTTTTATTCGTGCGCTCCGTCAGAAACTGAGCCCACTCCATGGGTCGCAGCTGAATATCGATGCCAAGATTATTTTTGAGCTGTTTGAATATCACCTGTGCCGTATCTGCCACCTGCGGTAAATCCTGCCTGAAAGAAAGTGTTAATGTTGGGAACCCTTTGCCGTCTGGATAACCAGCTTTTGCGAGCAGCGCTTTCGCTTGAACTGGATCATAGGGTATCGGCTTGATGGGCTGGTCATATCCCGCGATGCCGGGAGGCACTATTCCATCGGCGACATCCGCCTGCCCTTTCAGCGCTATACGAACCGCTTCGCCCTTATCTATTGCCATCGCGAATGCTCTTCGGACATCTCTATTCCCAAATGGGGAACCTTTTGCCGCTGAGTTCAGTCCAATGTACCATGTCGCTGATCGCTTGAACGATTTGAGATCTGCTTTCAATTTTGGATCTGCATTAATATGGTCAAGATCATGCGGCGATACATCGGTCAGTATATCCAGTTCATCCGCTTCGTATTTATTTAGCCGGGTGATAGCGTCTTTGATAATTGGCCTATAGATCTCATCCAGCTTCGGGCGTCCGAAGTGGTAATCCGTATTGGCTTCAAGAACAACCTGATATCCCCGACGAAACTCTTTGAACTTGAATGGACCCGTTCCCACAGCAGATATTTCATCCAGCTTTCCGCCATTCTTTTCTATGGCTTCTTTGCAGACTACGTAGGCGCATGGGTAGGTCATATTACCCATCCAGTAGGGTTTGAAGTCATCAATGGTGATTTGAAGCGTATTAGAATCTATAACTTTAATACCTGAAATATCTTTTGCTTTGCCCTGTATGCAGTCTGCAGCGCCCACAATGTCTTTCAAATAGCTTATTGGTGTTGTCGATTTGGTGGCCGGCGCACAGGCGCGTTCAAAGCTGTATTTAAAATCATCAGCAGTCATCAGCCGTCCATTATGGAATTTAACATCTTTTCTTAAATGGAAAGTGTAGGTTTTACCATCCGCGCTAAGATCCCATTTTACAGCGAGGTTGGGCTCGATCTCGTTGTTTACATTCCAGCGGACAAGCCCTTCGAATACCTGCTGGAGAAGATCGATTGTAGTGCCGTCTTCCACACGAGCAGGATCCAGGTCGGTGGGTTCCGTGGTGAGTGCATATCGGAAAACATTACCTGATTTAGGGGCTTGCTGTACTTTATGTGTGCAGCCTGATAGAGACAAAATGCACAGCGTGCCAGACAAGAAGCAGCCGTTTACAAAAGAAGGTCTCAGCAGCGATATATGATTTCTCATAATGGATAATTTTCTGGAGATATTCTCCTGTGAGTATAAAACGAGCATCTAATCTCCTTTAACAAGGTTCCGAATATGCATTTAAACTCAAATATACCCTATAAGAGTTCAACATTTTGAGCTCATTTCCTGCGTTTGAGGCACTAATGTTTGAATGCTGTAAATCCAACTTTATTGAAGGTAGCTAAAAAGAAATGTCAAAGAGCAGACACGAAGAAACAGAGGCGGAGATAGAAAAGAGAAAAGATCGAGGCCGGGCCATCATGGAGCAGCTTACTGGCTCCGCCGCGGAAACCACAAAGATGCTGAACGATCTCTCACCAGATTATTTAGACTGGGTGACGGAGTTTGCGCTTGGCAGAATATGGGCTCGGCCACAGATCGATTTGAAGACGCGAAGCCTCTGCACCATCTCCGCGCTGACTGTTTTAGGGCGAATTAATAACTTAAAAACGCATATCAGGGGGGCTGTTGGCAACGGGGCCACACGTGAGGAGATAATAGAAGTAATTCTGCATATGACTATCTATGGCGGGTTTCCGGATGCCTGGGACGGTTTGGCCGCAGCAAGAGAAGTATTCGCAGAGCTGGATGCCTACGTTCCACCCGAGCAGTAAATTACAAAATTGATACACAGCCCTTAATTGCGAGCAATGTATAAACTTTCACGCGCTCAAAACACTCATAAACTGGATATTAAACGCAATCGACCTCATGCAGTGAGCAGAGGTCGACTGTCGATAACGCTATAGTTTTCTGTTTCTAACGCATAGCGGGCTGCAGGGCGCTTCGATTTACTTTTTTCTCAGCAAGATCGGTGAGCTTTTCATTGGTCTGTTTTTCTTCTGATAGAGTTGCTTTCAGAAGCGAGGCAGCATTTTTGTTGCCGATCTCATTTGCATACGCGATGCAGGTACCATATCCCGCCATCTCATAGTGCTCTACGCGCTGTGCTGCTGAAATCAATCCCGCATCCCGAACTTCGGGAGTCGCATCTTCTTTCAACATCTCTGCACCTTCTTCAAGCACTCCCTGCATTCCTTTACACATCTTGCCTTTCGGATTTTCTCCCATCTCATCAAAAATACTTTCCAGACGGGTTACGTGTCCCTGAGTCTGCTGAAGATGCTCTTCGAACCCTTTTTTTAAATCCGGCGAAGAAGCGGCTTTTACCATCTTGGGAAGCGCCGTAAGAATCTGATTTTCTGCACTATACAGATCTTTCAATTCCGCCGTAAATAGTTTTTCCAGTGTATCGAGTTTCATTTTAAATCTCCTGATTTTACTTTTTATTTCCAAACAACTTAAAATACTGATATTTCTCAGGCGGGCGTCTGCATGCTGCCATAACGATTAATATTCGCCGCTTGATATTTATTCAAAATA
>JBBRDM010000011.1:0-52287 GCA_038203935.1 Chthonomonadales bacterium | reverse complement strand
TCGCTTCTCCTAAACCCTGTGCAGCACCAGTTACTATGGCGACATTGCCAGATAAACGCGCAGTATTCATATCATGATTCCTCTCGCATCAAATTACCCAGAAAGCATTTTATGTAGATATAGGATAATTGCTGTATTTTTTATCAAACAAGTAGTTTTGCGTTGCACGAAAGCATGCTGTGGCATATCTCGTGCACTATAGCCATTGAGCAAGGATGCAGCTTCTAATAGAAAACCATCGGATGGAAAAAAGAATAATGTTTGTGGAGTAAAAAAAAATGAAATTTTCAAACCTTAAAGTTACACTTGCAGCAATCGCGCTTTTAACATCCATGGCGGCCACTTCCCAGGCCGCAATCTTCATAGCTCCTATCAGTCCGGACGGCCCTGGAACAGATCTCCAGTCCGAACTAATCGCCCATGGTATCGGCAGCGACGTCAACCTGGATCAGGTTTCTTATGAACTGTTCACCGCCGTGCCTTTTGAAACTCCGTCGTTAGATGTGCTTTTTCAAGTGGCGGGATATGCATCCCTGCATAAAATCGGATATTATGAGACACCTGGCACGGCTTCCGCGCCTACCAATGTAGTAGGCGGCTCGGGCAGTGGATATCCAATGTCCGCGACCTACAGCCCGACTGGCTTATTCGGCCTTACGCTGACGGTACCACAGGAATCAGCGGTGTTTTATACCGAACATCTGTTGAATACGGACGGCCAGTTCTCCCACGCAGTAGTTTTGAAAGAGCGTGACTCACTGGGAAATCTTATTGCAAATTCCTATATCGTAGCCTGGGAAGATGTCAGCTACGGCGGTGACAAAGATCATAACGACATCGCAGTGCGCGTAAGTGGAGTTCAGGCAACACCAGAGCCAGGCACCCTGGCCCTGCTTCTGACAGGTGTACCAGCAGCTGGAATGCTTCTTCGCCGCCGACGTAAATAAGGATTTAATTTAACTCTCACCATATTTCCCTAACGCAGACAGACAAAAATCTGCGTTAGGGAAATATAAGATTCAGTGTATCGCTTCCCTTAGATAACCGAAGTTATCCAATATTGGCGAGTACACCATCCCGCTGCTTTATTTCCCCACGGTTAATGCCAGCAACTCCTCTTCTGCAGCTTGAGTCCAGAATTTTCCCTGATCTAATTTTGCAAAAACCGATGGAAACTGCGATTCTAACTCAGAAAGGGGTGTCAGCGGCAGATCGTGAATATGCGGGAAAATCAAAGTTTTTCCAGGATACCAACCTTCCTTCACTGCCTTGAGGCCCTCTGCAGCAGCCGACATGCCGCCTATCGCTGCGAGCGAGGCATTCGTAGAAAGCTCATCTCGTTCTACCCTCGCAAGCGTTTCTCGCATATCGGATAACGAAGATCCGCTGCTGCCTATAAATCGACATTTTTTCTGCGTAATCAGGTTCATATCGAGGGTGGCCATCGTGCCTCTGGCAACACCAGCAAATATGTTGAACCATCCACCTTCGGCCAGATAGTCGGCCGCATGTTCGATCAGTGCTGCTACAGGAACCATCGAAATAATATCGTCAAAGCCATGGTCACCAGAGAGCCGTTTCAACTCCTGGTTAAATTTTTCGTCTCCCAGTTCCTTGGGATTAAGAGTGAAAAGTTCGATTCCACGTTCCTCGGCGATTTTACCAAATCTATCTGCGACGCTCTGCAGTCGAACGGCATCCACATCCGTAGCAACCACTCTTTTTGGCGGGCTTTTGTGCTGAATAGCCCTCTGGACATGCATCTGGCCCATTGGTCCGCCTGCCCCAATAAACCAGGCGCTTCCATCGGCAAGCAGATCGGCATTTCGAGATTCTTTGTAGGATTCAGCGGGCCTTTTCGAACTGGTTCCGAGATAGTAGTGCCAGTTATAGTGGATGCGGCCGATATCCAACGAAAGCTTTCTTTCCAATGGTTTCGAATCAACGAGATTCAAAATGCCATGGTCCGCTAGCAGAACTCCCGCTCCTTCGACAGTTTCGGGAGTGGTATCTCCAAGAATCAGTATGTCGTCAAAACCCGCGCCTTGCGTTGCTTCAATCCGGATATTCTGCCAGTCGTTACCTAAAATGGTGTGCACTGGTAAATGAAGATGACTGGCCTGAGCAGCCAGCGCGGCGCATTCCGTGCCTTCATGATTTCGGACGAATATTTGCTTCGGCAAGACAGAGTCGAACATTCCTGTGAGATCATAGTCGTCGGGGGTGGTGCGGTTTGATGCAATGATGAGCATAAGCCCATTCGCTTTAATGCCGTTTCTATGAGCCTGGGCGTATGCAGATACCACGCAAGCCCAGGGTTCTGTAAGTGCTGATTCGACATATCCTGTATCGGCTTTAATGGGGAGCAGATAGCAGCCCTCGTCCCCATCGATAACCGCTTTAGGAATGACACTGTACTCTGCTAATCCGCCTTTGATAGCATAGCCATAGGCCATGCTTTTGCCCTGATAGAAAACATCGGCCTGAACTACGAACCGGTCGCCGATTTTGAATCGGCTTTGCAGGGAATCGCCAACACCGACCACCGTTACCGTCACTTCGTGTCCGAGGGTGACCGGATCTGTGGCGAGATCGCGCCCGGTCATTCTCGGATGATTAGGGCCTAATCCAATCACTTTGGTATCTGAGAAACAGAGCCCGCATGCATCCTGGCGAACGAGCAGCTCCTCGGCCTCATATTTCGGAACATCCACTTCTTCAGGCAGGCCGGATTTTCCCAAGTTCTCCAGGCCGGCGCCATAAAGGTGCCATCGGAGCATTCTGGCTGGGATAGGCTCTGCAGCGGATTTGTATTCTTCAAGCGTTTTTACGGACATACGGTTCTCTCCATGTTACCAATAGTATCATCGCTGGCCAAGCTGGCGCTGGCGATAGTGTTCATCCGGACGGGTATGAATACGGTCTACATTCTCCGGAGTAAGGAACTGAGGTCCGCCCAGTGCATAGGTTCCGAGCAGAATTCTCGCAGTTTTCACATACATCGCGGTGATAGTCTGCACGTCCTTGACTGATCTGCCCGCAGCTATCAGTCCATGATTCTCCATCAAAATCGTTTTGGGCCACTCTCCCCACTTTTCGAAGAACTCCTCGACACGGCGTTTAAGGTGTTTGGCTAATGGGATTCCGGGATCGGTATACTCCACAAAGCAGGGTGCAATTCCGCAGCAGACAATCTCGTCTGGAAACAGCCGTCCCGCGATAGCCTCTTTAGCTTTGCCAGAGCAGAGAATACTGTTCACGGCGATGGGATGCGTATGGCCAACAAAATTTACATTAGGAAGTGTCAGCAGGTATCCATGAAAGAAAGTTTCCACAGAGGGCATCACATCGGAGCCAGTATCTGATTTGCAGTCGAGCAGGGCCTGCTTCACAGCTTCATCGCTAAGGTTTGGGCCGTCGAAATGAGGCAGTACTCGTGAAAAATTCACGGAGCAGAACCCTTGCGGAGTGATCGCACCCAGATGATGCCCGCTCGCCTTAACGTAGAATGTATCCTCATCAACTCTTCCGGAGGTATTGCCCTCTCCAAGGATGGCATAGTCACGCCATGGCTCCCCCAGGTGGTGGGAGAGAGCGGTCAGTTGTTCTAAAATCTCTTCAGCATTCGGCATAATTCAAGTTCCTTCGTCGAAAACATTTACTCACAGCATGCTATTATTCGCTAATTATAAGCGTCAATCCTTCCGTATGCTTGCTAACGTATTAGAACTCCGTTATAATAGTGATGGGAAATCGTGTAAAAATGCCGAATATTTGGTGAAACCAGACGGATCATTTTACAGTAATCAGTTAATTGCGGCACTATTCGCGGAGGCAGTGATTTATGGCATTCCATTCCGGTGAAAACGAACCTTTCTGGTCTCAACAGCGTGAGGCGCTGCCTTTTAACTGGCTGGACGATATGGGAGCTCAAAATAACGCCAGAGCAGTTCACCGGTTGAATGCCGAAGAGATGAAATCAGCATACAGCCTGGTGGAAAAGCTTAAGTGGAACAGCCCGGTGAAG
The DNA here is from genome assembly GCA_038203935.1 of Chthonomonadales bacterium. Classification (GTDB taxonomy): domain Bacteria; phylum Armatimonadota; class Chthonomonadetes; order Chthonomonadales; family Chthonomonadaceae; genus JANXSG01. The sequence continues at coordinate 48,260 of JBBRDM010000011.1, read as the reverse complement.
AAAATTGCCGAGATGCTGCTCAATCAGCCTGGCCGCGCCCCCGATTCGATTCAGCCACTCATTCATGCGCTCATTCGCCCGAACCGTACCAGCTGGCGAGAAAGACAGGTAGCTGCCTGGGCGCTCGGCCGCGCTCCTCTCAATGCAGCGCAGCGCGCTTTCGCCTCGGAAACCCTGGTTCAGCTCATGGAATGCAGGCTGGAAAGAGACGTTTCAGGCAGATTTAAGAGAGCGTTCTGGAAAATGCTGCCATTCAGCATACTGCTGATGGCGATGGCGGATTCTCGCGGGGCTACTCCTGAAACAGTTTTTTTTGGAGTTTGCCTCTATCCGCTTGCCTATCTTTATACCGCATCCAGAGACAATATCGCCTCTGTTTGTGTGCGATCAACCGCAGCCGTTGCCCTCGGTCATTTATCACAGCCGGAATCTGTGGATGTGCTAGCCTATTCCCTGTTTCAAACCAATCACTATTTCCCCCTCATAAGCCAGTGGTCGATTAAAGAGCGGGCTGTTCAGGCGCTTATACCAGTGCTGGCATCTTTGAACTCGGAGCACTATGGCCGATTTAAAAGTGAAACTATTCAGTATCTCACGAGAGCCTTGAATAACCAGGATGATCAACTGGCAGTGGCGATTCTGATGGCCTTTCGGTATATCGGAGATAGAAGCACCATCCCGGCCGTTCAAAAGCTGGCGTCAGGAAGCGGCCGCGCCGCAAAAGATAATCGAATACGCGAGGCTGCCAATATTGCTCTGCCTCTGATTATGACCAGGGTAGAGAATGAGAATAATCCCCATACACTGCTTCGTGGATCCACGGCGCCGGTGGCTCCTCACGATCAGCTGCTGAGATCACTTGGTACGGAACCTGTTCCTGATCCTCTCTCTTTGCTGAGAGCAGCCGGCGATAACTCCAGCCCGCCAACTCCTCGTGAAAACGCATTGATCATAGATATCTTGAGCAATCTAGAGCAGTCCGGGGACGTCCGCGCACTTCCCTATGTCGAAAAAATCGCCGCAAATGGAGGCGCTTCGGCAAATGTTCGCCAGGCTGCGGAAGGATGCCTCCCCACGCTGAGAGCACATGCCGAGATCGACTCGGTGATGCTTCCTCCCAGACTCCCAGTGGAGCTGGAAAAAGAGCAGATCAATATTCAGCTCGGCCAGAATCCCAACGATATGGATTAACGGTGCACAGCGTCGAAGATACAGATAGAATCTTCCACCTGCGAAGCGAGGAATTGATGGAACTTAAATTTTTGAAGGAACTCCATGCAGAAACCGCTTATTCTTCCAAGGTGGAGGAAGCAGCCGTTTCAACTCCCAATGCATTTACTTATTTCTCCGACAGCATAGAAGGTCTCTCATTAGTTGAGCGTTTCCGAAAACTAAAATCTATTAGTAAACGGTACGATCGCGGCATCCTGGCAGCGCTGCTCGGCCTCCTCTTAGTTCCTGTTGGAGTGGACGCTCTTGCAAATTCTGAACTTCTGGGAAATCCGTCGCTTCCACTAGTTTTAACGGGAGTTCTATCTTATCTGGGTTTAATATCTGCTGTGGTTGTCGGACAGGTGCGCGCACAAAAAAAATTAAAAGAGGCCGTATCAGAGCTTTCCGATTCCGAGAATCCTGAAGATATTGGCGCATTATTAGAGGCTATATTCATACGCGAGCCCTCACATTCATTTTCACTGAAAGCGCTGACCCGCCTCATACCGCAAGCTACCCAGGCTAACCAGAAAGGCCTGACTATCGAACATCAGGCAATCATTTATAATGCTGTAGAACAAGCATCCAATCCGGATATTTTCTGGCGCTATAATCCGCAGTTAGCTGTCACTTTAATTAAACTGCTCGGGAAAATTAACGATACGCAGGCTATACCTCTGCTTATGAGACTTTCCGCGAAGATAGGGAACAAACCAAATCGGCAGGAGATTATGGCAGCTATTAATGATTGCCTGCTTATGATATATCCGGAAAACAGCGTTGAAAAATCTCCTGAATTGATTGAATATGCCGAGAACGCCGAGCTTTCGGAATATATCACGTCAACTCCGAGTGTGCAGAATATTTCGGATTCCAAGTCGATTGCCATGATGTCCAGCCTGAATCAGGCTGTGCGTCTCCGCGATCGGAATGAAAAGATCGTGGTTGCGCTGACGTTGGCGAGCATTGCGGAAGCAGGCGGAAGTCTTTTCATCAGTACGACAGGATCTGATTTTCAGCCGATCCGCCTTGTTTTGATCACTACCGCCTGCATAAGCATGGCACTTCTATCCACCATTCTCTTCCATGGAACTTATAAATTAAAACTGCTCCTCAATCAGCTCAGCTCTAAAAGCAGCGTGGCAGCAGTCGGCCCGCTATGTGAAGTACTTATGATGGAAGATAATGGACTGATTACCGTCGCATCCATACTCCTGCAGCGGCTCTTTCCTCAGCTCCAGGCGAGTGATTCGAATCTGTTAAATTCCTATCAGCGTATCTGCCTTAATCGTGCTCTGGCACGGCACAGACGTGCGTCCGGCCTTACACTCGCTCTGCTGAAGGGATTGGAACAGGTGGGAGATGGATCCTCTCTCGAAGTGGTGGAAAAGCTGGCAGATGGCATTCTGAAAACTTCCGATCCTGATAAAGTGCAGAAGGCAGCCAGGGAATGTTTGCCGTTTCTCCGGGATAAATTCTCGAAAGAAATTTTAAGCCGGCAGCTATTACGCGCCTCCTCTGAATCCAGTATGAGTGAAGCTGATCTTCTGCGCCCTGCTGAAAATTCTAATTCCATTTCAAATGACGAGCTCCTGCGCATACATTTTGTAGATAATCAGGATCAGGCTGTCATAGCCACCCATTTTAAAAGCGAGAATCAGTAACTGATGTTACGCATGCGGGCAGTTTCCCAGGATCAAACTACCCATAGCTTTTATCAATGTTCTTTGAAATGAATGTTGTCGTAATGGAATTTCAAATCCATCATCTGAGAATAAAAATCATTGATCTTGAATCGGTAATCTGTGCTAATCTGAGTAATCTGTGGATAAAAAATCTGAGGTGGCAGCGATTAAGATATTTAATATGCGAAGGATTTAAAAGCATTTTATCCGCAGATTACTCAGATTAGCACAGATTACATTGGTTCAATCATGCAGGCGACAGCATTCCGAAAATTTTTCCTATCCTCTTACGGAACTGATTGGCTGCGTAACATGAGTCAGTAACAAACTCAGAGTCTGGCAATATCCATCCACTATTTGCGAGGCATTTCAGAGGCGTTGCAGCTCCCTCTCCCAGGAGAGACGAATCTCTGGGATGAGGGATTGCAGAGGTTTAACTTCTGGTAAAAACAGCCACTCGGAGTCTAAGCGCTAGGCCAGCAGTTCCTTCACCACATGTCCGTGCACATCTGTCAGACGGTAGTCTCTGCCCTGGAATCGGTAGGTAAGGCGTGTATGGTCGATGCCTAGAATCTGCAGAATGGTAGCCTGAAGATCGTGGACATGGACTGCTCCGGGCGTAAACTCCTCTTTGATTGGTGTAATGGGGTTGCCGCTCGCGTCTGCGATGTTATATCCATAAGCATCAGTCTGGCCGTAGGTGGTGCCTGCTTTAACTCCTGCGCCTGCCATCCATACCGTAAAGCACCGGGGATGATGATCACGTCCGTAGTTTTCTTTACTGAGTTTGCCCTGAGAGTAGCTGGTGCGACCGAACTCTCCGCCCCATATCACCAGCGTATCTTCCAGCATTCCAGTCCGTTTCAGATCCTGAATGAGGGCTGTGCTCGCTTGATCGGTATTTTTACACTGATTGCGCATTCCAGATGGCAGGTCGCCATGATGATCCCAGCCCTGATGGTATAGCTGGATAAACCGCACACCGCGCTCTGCCAGCCTGCGCGCCAACAGGCAGTTCGCAGCGAATGTACCGGGTTTTCTGGCGTCCTGGCCGTAGAGTTCAAAAATACTGTCCGGCTCTTTTGACATATCGGTGACTTCCGGCACACTGCTCTGCATTCGGTAAGCCATCTCATACTGCGCTATCCTCGATTCTATCTCTGGATCGAGCTCTTTCTGATACTGCTGTTTATTCAGTGCATCCAGAGTATTCAGCATAGTTCGCCGCCCATGCTGTGAAACGCCCTCAGGGTTCGCCAGATAGAGTACCGGATCTTTTCCTGATCTAAATTTCACACCCTGGAATCGTGAATCTAAAAAGCCATTGCCCCACAGTCTTGAATAGAGCGGCTGATCTCCGGCTCCCGCAGTTACCAACACTACAAATTCTGGCAAATTCTTATTCATGGATCCAAGCCCGTAACTCACCCATGACCCAATAGAAGGCCGCCCTGCAATCTGTGAGCCGGTCTGAAAGAAAGTAATTGCCGGATCGTGATTGATCGCCTCGGTCCACATAGACTTGACAAAGCATATATCATCGGCAATCGTTGCTGTATAAGGTAGAGCCTCGCTCAGCCAGGCGCCGGATTTACCATGCTGCGCGAATTTGAATGCCGAACCTGCCAGAGGGAGGCTGGCCTGATAAGCGCTCATGCCGGTGAGGCGCTGGGTGCCTCGAACGCTGTCTGGAAGCGACTCACCATGCTTTTCGTTCAGCAGAGGCTTATAGTCGAATAGATCCTGCTGTGCCGGTCCTCCGCTCTCGAAGAGATAGATGACGCGTTTTGCTTTTGGGGCAAAATGAGGTATGCCAGGCAGGCCGCCGTAGCTCTCCTGTGCTCCACGCACGGCAGCGTCAGCAGGGGAGAGGGAACCTAAAATCTGCGCCAATCCGAGCGAACCAATTCCCATCGCAGTATTTGATAAAAAGTGCCGCCGAGTTATTGATAAAGGATCGAACTCTTTCATAATTTCACCGTTTCCATATAGTCGCATCAAGATTGAGAACCGTTTGGGCAAGCACCGTGGCTGCTGCGAGGTCTGCAGGCGCGAAGGCCGTACCGGGCTTGGATTCCCCGATTTTAATAAGCTTTGACGCCATGTCAGGCTCTTTTTGGAACGCCGCCAGCTGATCTTCATAAAGATCCTCAAGCAGTTTTAATTCACTGGAAGTCGGCTCACGAACAGCCAGCAGTCTGAAGACATAGCGCGTGCGCTCGGCTGTTGTATGCCCTGCCTCTTTAAGTACTCTTTCGCCCACCACACGTGCTGCCTCCACAAACTGAGGATCGTCCAGCAGAACCAGAGCCTGTAATGGGGTATTCGTTGTCTGCCGGCGTGCAATACAAACTTCACGAGTTCCGGCATCGAACGCGGACATATTTGTCATAGGCGCGGTGCGCTTCCAGACTGTGTAGAGACTTTTACGATAGAGGTCTGTTCCGACGCTCTGCTGATATCCGGGGCTCATAGAGTTGCTTTCCCGCCAGAGGTCACCTGGCTGATAGGGGCTCACAGGCGGGCCGCCACGGCGAGAATCCAGCAGGCCGCTGGCCGCGAGAGCCGTATCTCGTATCGCCTCTGCACTCAGGCGCTCACTCGGCCCGCGAGCCAGAAGAACATTGAGCGGATCTTTCTCACGCAGATCGCTTCGCAATGCAGATGCCTGGCGATAAGTGCTGGAAAGTACGATTTTCTTCACAAGCGCTTTCACATTCCAGCCAGAATGGATAAAGTCTCGCGCAATCCAGTCGAGCAGTTCAGGATGAGAGGGAGCCTTGCCTTGAATTCCGAAGTCTTCGGCTGTCTCGACCAGCCCTCTACCAAAGAACACAGACCATATTCTATTCACCGCCACCCTGGCAGTCAGAGGATGATCCGGCATCGTCAGCCACTGTGCCAGCCCGAGCCGATCTTTTCTGAGTCCCGACGGGAACGGCGCGATAGTGGCTGGTGTCGTTCTGCTCACAAGATTATTTTTAGATGTTGGCGAATCGTATCTCCCGCGTGCAAGCACAAATGTCGGACGAACGGACGGCATCTCCTCCATCGTTGCAATTTCGTATTGCACGTCCTCCGTAGAAACCAGTTTTTCTCGGCTGTCGGTAAGTGTTTGAAGTGATTTACGAGTTTCATGATCTAGAGCGGAGAAGTAGTAGTCCCGTAATTCAGCCTCATGCTTCTGAGGCTCAGCCAGCGCGTAGGTAAGGCTGTGACCATCATATATTTGAGCCAGTTCGAGAGGGGTCAGAGCGCGGGTAAAGATGGAAAGGTCATCTATAATTCCATCCTTGAATCCCCTGTCGCGAAAACGCTGGCCAAATGTTAGAGTGTGCCTGCCCGTATTTTTTAGGAGTTTGTCTCGAACGATCTCCGTATCCGCTTGCTTGCCATTTACGTAGATATGCAGCCCGGACGCCTTGCTCGATCCATCATAAGTAACAGCCACCTGTGTCCAGGTATCTCTGGAAAGCGGCTGGAGTGTCCTAACAGCTATCGCATTGCCTGGCCAATGGCGGAATATCCTCGCTGTGAGCATCCCTTTTTGAATAAGCAGGTCATACCCGAAAGGCCCTGCATCGGTGCCGTCGCATGCCTGAAATACAACTGCGGGAGCGTCGAGCTGCAGCTGATCTTTCATCCAAAACGATATCGTATAGGGCGTCGACCTGTCGAATCTCCCGAGATCAGGGAAATGGATATTATTATCTCCTTCGAATAACGCCGCATTTCCCGTATGGCCTGGAACCAGCTTCACTTCATCCAAACGCTCCCCATTATGTTTGGCATCCTCTGCCAAATTTCGGAGTGTCGTCCCGTCAAATTTTTCAAAATCAAAACTTCCGACAAGGTCCACAACCGTCGGCTGGTGTGGTTCCAATAGCCATTTCTGAAATGCAGATTCCCGTTCATTCCTGATCTTTTTGAAAGTAAATTCTTTGTCTGCCAGATTTTCCTTAGCGGCCGCCGCATCCTTTTCCTGCTGTGGAGTGGGCAGCAGTATCGATGGTGACGGCACGATGTCTGCTCTATCATAGAGTCCATACTCATCTATGTTATTGAAGAACGAGGAGAGCGCATAATAGTCTTTCTGAGTGATCGGATCGTACTTGTGATCGTGGCAGTGTGCGCATTCCGTGGTCAATCCTAGAAAAGCGGTTCCGAACGTCTTGACTCTATCTGCTACGCCCTCCAGACGCCACTCCTCGGGGACACTGCCGCCTTCATTGGTCATGCGGTGCAGCCGGTTGAAGGCAGTCGCCAGCCTCTGTTCGCGAGTCGCGTTTGGAAGCAGATCACCGGCGAGCTGCCAGGTAATAAATTTGTCGTAGGAGAGATTGTCGTTGAAAGCCTTTACCACCCAATCTCTGTAGGGCCAGGTGGGACAAAGCTGATCGCTCTGGTAACCGTAGCTGTCGGCATAACGTGCTGCGTCGAGCCACGGCAGAGCCATTTTTTCACCATAACCGGGCTGAGAAATCAAGTTATCCACGACTCGTGAGTAGGCTTCTTTGGAATGGTCCGCAAGGAATTTATCCACTTGAGGAATCGTTGGAGGAAGGCCGGTTAAATCGAGCGATACTCTGCGAATCCAGTCGGCCTTGGCTGCTTCAGGTGATGGCTTAATATGCACAGATTCCAGCTTCGCGCGTATGAATTGATCAATCTCATTGCGGCACCAGGCTGAATCTTTAACTTGAGGCAGAAGGATGTGTGCGGGCAGAGGTACGAAAGACCAGTGCTTCTCAAATTTTGCGCCTTGCAGCACCCATCGCACCAGCAGGTCTTTCTGTGCGGCTGAAAGTTTTTTATGCGTTGCAAGAGGCGGCATTATACCGCTTCCATTCTTGGCAAGGATGCGGGTTATCAGCCTGCTTTTCTCTGGCTTTCCCGGTGCAAGAACACCGGTTGCCATTGCTTCCGAGCCGAGATCAAGCCTCAGTCCCGCCATGCGTTTATTATGGTCCGGGCCGTGGCACGTAAAACAGTTTTCAGCAAATATCGGCCGGATATCCCGGTTGAAGTGTATGAAGGAATCCTGTTTTGGCGAGGCTGCGGATGCTAGTGTCGGCGGGCTCGATAGTAAACCTGTTAAGATCGATAGTGTTAAAAATAGATTAGGTGATGCAATCGAAATCATTCGATCCTCTTCTGAGAAAGCAGTAAGCGTTTTATCTTTGTGTGGGACATACAAAAAAACTATTGGTTACAATTCACTAAAGTACCTTCCAATCCCTGCATACTGGTGATTGGAAGGTACTTTAGTTTTCACCGCCCTGATGCTGTTCCTATAAGACGATATGCCTCTGAATGATCTTAATTTCCGGCCGTGTTCATAAAGTAGCTTAATTGAAAACTGCCTTTTTTCTTACGGACGCATTTACGAACTCTGGCAGCTATTCCCACCCAGATCAAGGTTCAAGCCCATAAATTCCCTGTCAACCGTGCGAGTTTCCTAATGAATTCAGATCAAACTGGTATTTCTAGCGAACGTGGAGTTCCCTATCCCGGGGAATGAGAGCATGTGAGCGATTGAAATTATTAAAAAATCGGTTGCCTACGCTCACCAATTCTAGCGATACTGGATGCATCGCGCACTCCTAATAGCACAGCTTAAGGAGTGATAATCCGCACGGAGGAATAAATGTCATTTTCATTTGGTACGAATTTAGATGCTTTAACAGCCATAAATAATCTCAATACTGTAAACTCTTCACTTTCCACTTCAATCGCACGACTGAGTTCAGGACTTAGAATTAACAGTGCAGCAGACGATCCAACCGGATTTATTGTCTCGAATCAGCTGCAAACACAGGTAGACGGCCTCAATCAAGCCATATCCAATACTCAGAATGCATCTAGTCTGGTAAAAACAGCCACCGGCGCACTGAGCCAGGTGACTACACTTCTAAACCAGATTCGCGCCAGCGCATTGGATGCTGCCGCCAATGTAAACACTAATCCACTGCAGGCACAAACGGATCAAAACAATATCCAGCAGGCTATCAGCAGCATCAACAATATTGCTTCCAATACTCAGTATGGTTCGACCTCGTTGTTGAACGGATCCGCAGGTATTTCCGCTTCAGTAACGAACTCATCGATTATCGGCGGTATCAATTTTGGCGGCTCGTTCGGCGGAGGCATTACTCAGGCTGGAAATGTAACCATCACAGTAGTTGCGCCGGCAACATTCGCTCAGGTCAGCGGAGGAACGGCTGCTACGTACGCGTCCGTCAATGCCAGTCTGGCGCTGGTCAACGGCGCGAATACCGGCTCGGGCGGAAATGTAACCATCAACGGCCAAAGCGTGACAGTTTCCGGCTCGGATACCGTTCAGACTCTGCTGAATAAGATCAACAATCTTTCCAACAGCACCGGTGTTATCGCAGGTTATACCTCAGCCAATGGGTCGGTTTCGATCACACTTACTCAGCAAAACTATGGCGCCAACTTTAAAATCAATGAATCTGAAAGCTCTGCACTGGTGTTGGGCACTACGGGAACCTCTGTGGCCGGCTTGAACGCTACAGTAACAGTAACCGCTCCCGTTCTAATCAGCGGCGCGATTACTACTGCGGTTGTAACTTTTACGGGAGGCCGAGCAAGTACAGATTCCGGCCTGAGAGTTTCCGATATCTACGGAGATTCGATTCTGCTGACTTCTGCGGGTAATACGACGGCTACAAGCAGTGCACGAGTAGGTTCGATCTCTTCAAATCCATTGCAATTTCAGGTGGGTGCAAATACCGGCCAGACTGCAACGATCTCGCTTCCCAACATCCTGGCATCCAATCTTGGCGGAACTTCTGTAACCGGGCAAAACCTGTCGACCATAGACGTATCGACGCTTACCGGAGCGAATAACGCCGTATTAATCGCCAACGAAGCATTGAATTCTGTAAATCAAAATCAGGCTCAGCTGGGAAGCTTTCAAAAGAATACACTGCAATCATCGCTCAATGTTCTGAACGTAACAGTACAGAATCTTTCGGCATCCATTGCAAATATTTCTGATGTCAATGTTGCTCAGGAAGCGCTGAACCTGACGAATAAACAGCTTATTCAACAGGCAGGTGTCGATGTTTTGTACCGTGCAGAACAAGCTCCCGGCCTGTATCTAAAGCTGCTGCAGTAAGATATGCCCACCTTACCTCGTTAAGAAAATTGATGAGGTAAGGACTGAATTCTGCCGATATCCTTCATTTTTGTTTTCTATTGCACCTCACCCCGGCCCTCTCCCAGATTCTCGTTCCTCGCGGGAGAGGGAGCAAATGCCCTACAGTTTCCCTCATTCCTCGGAGGGAAGGGGGCAAATGCATTTTATTCACTCTCCCATTCCCTGATGCAAGCTGCTTTATCGATTAGGTGTGCGAGGAAAGCAGTGGGGTGTTAGGTTGAAACTGACCATTTTAGACCACTTTGGAGTTCTGCAGCTGCCACCTCTAGTCATGTTTTCATGTATATTTATTTGCTGCTTAATCAGGATGTCGATGGCGAAACAGTGGATATTGTAAAAAAAGGATTCGCTATTAACCCCCATCTTAAGCTGCAAGACGGGGGTTGTAGTCTTCGAATTTACCTGCTTTACCAGGCGTAGGCTTCCGGTGCAGTTCCTCCCGGGCCGGGGAAAATCTCATCGATACGTTTTAACGTAGGCTCATCAAGTTTGATCTCTAATGCACGCAGAGATCCATCAAGCTGATCCATTGTTCGCGGCCCGATAATCGGCGACGTGACGGTTGGGTTATTCAACAGCCAGGCAAGCGCAGTGTCTGCCGGCTTTTCTCCCATATCTTTTACAAGAGCTTCCCATGCTTCAAGTTTAGGCCGGTACTTCTCAATTTCTTTTTGAACTCCTTCGGATGCTCGGCGCCCTTCACTTGCTTTCTGAAGTGCACCACCCAGAAGTCCACCTGCAAGCGGACTCCAGGGAATAATTCCCAGTCCATAGGAGGCGCAAGCGGGAGCAACCTCTAGTTCAACCGTTCGTTCCAGCAGATGGTACTTGCTCTGCTCCGATACTAAGCCAAGGAAGTTTCTCTTCATGGCCTGCTCATTTGCCTGGGTAATATGCCATCCTGCAAAGTTGGAAGACCCCACATAGAGTATTTTTCCCTGCTGAACCAGCAGCTCCATCGCCTGCCATATCTCATCCCACGGGGCAGCCCGCCAGACATGATGCATCTGATAGAGATCGATATAGTCTGTTTTTAGCCGTTTCAGACTGGCTTCACATGCTTTTCGTATATGCAGCGCAGAAAGGCGTGATTCATTTGGCCAGTCGCCCATATCCCCATATAACTTGGTAGCAATAACGACTTTATCGCGTCTTCCATCGCCTTGATCCCACCAACGGCCTATGATCTGCTCCGTGATACCTTCCCCTTTAACCCAGCCATAGACATTTGCTGTATCGAAAAAATTGATTCCTAAATCCAGAGCATGATCCATTATCTGGTAACTATCCGGCTCACTTGTCTGTGGTCCGAAATTCATTGTTCCAAGACATAGCCTGCTCACTTTCAGCCCGGTGCGCCCTAAGTTGGTGTACTGCATAAAACCCTCCTGAGTTTTTACTGAGGACTATTTTATTTAGATCAGTCCCAACTCCTTCCTGATAGTTCAAAATCGATACAGATACTATAAAATAGCAATCCCAATACGATTCTCCTAATCGTCATAATTTTTCTGCAGCGACGCCGCGATGTCTATCAGGCCGCCCCCCAGCATGCCGCGATAGAGGGGATTATAACGATTCAATGAGTGTGCTGTCGCTCGAATCCTCTCTTCCACAGTTTCCGAATCTAAAGTGGGATAGGTGTTTAGAATCAGAGCCGCCTGCGCGCTCACAAACGGTGCTGCAAAGGAAGTGCCCGACCAGGTGGCGTAGCCTCCATCCCAATAAGCGCTGCAGATATTCTCACCGGGCGCCGCTACACTGACCTTTGGGCCATAATTTGAAAAGGATGACTTTGCTCCCTTGGTACCAATGGAAGCGACACATAAAACCGAATCGTATGCAGCTGGATAGCTCAGCAGGTTTTTGCCCGAATTACCCGCTGCTGCCACTATAAGCACTCCTGCATCATTTGCCTCATTCAGCGCCTCTCGCAGTATGTTAGAATATACAGCGGTTCCAAAGCTCATGTTTATAATCCGCGCCCCCTGGTTTATAGCCATCTTCAGTCCTTTGAGGGCATTCATTATCGTTCCCTCACCGTCGGCGTTGAGGATTCGGATAGGCAGAATTCTCGTGTTTGGTGCAATGCGGGTAATAATTGCGGCAATCATCGTGCCATGGCCGGCATAGCAGCTCAGAGAGGTATCGGGGATATCGTCGGGCGGCGCGCTGGAGTCAAAAGCATTCCAGCCTTCCAGTAAATTCGCGCTGATTGCAGGGTGGCTGTATGCCGCGCCGGTATCGAGAATGGCAACGATCGCGCCGTCGGGTATTAGAGAAGCGGTTTGATAGGCGGTTATAGATTTTGAGCCAAGGCTGGAAAATGCGTCGACCTGCTTATAGGCGTTCTGGTTATTATAAGCATACGGATTGTAGGTTCTATCGACCGGAAAATGAAACGGATACCCTTGAATTTCGGGAAGTTCGAGTTCCTGATCAACCTCTACTTCTCGTACACGAGGATCATTTTGCAGCTCAATCGCAAAACTGAGGTCGTCGGAATCGTCGGGAGTTTTTAAAGCGAAGACATTTGTGCCTGGAATCTTATCGGTTGAAAAAGTTTCATAATCGTCCTCCATGTCACCGATTTCAGTTTCATTATTCAGGCGGACGATCACCTGCCCGGACACAATCCCATCAGCAGAAGCGCAGATGCCTGTAGAGAAGCTATAAATCAACAGCAGGGCGGCAAGTTTTATAAATCTCGATGTAATTGAATCGTATTTAAATACAGTGGGAACACTCATAGTCTATCTCTCCCCGATAATTATAAACGGCGCCCAGTGATACGGGTGCGGATATTGTTTTCTAGTCTGCAATTGTGCCTCACGCATCGATTCCGATATAGATTTTCCCTGCTGTATGCCGCCGTAAAAAGCGGGCATTAACACAGAGGTCGATACATCATCAGCTGGCCATAGGCTTACTGCAAGTGATTTTGCACCTGCAAAAAGAAATCCTCTGGCAAGTCCATAAATTTCATCACCTGGCGCAATAAATGCGGATCCAGTACGGCAGGCAGAAAGTGTGGCAAGATCACAGCCCAGCGTGATATCGTAAAGATCTCGTGCCATAAGCCATCCATCTGCAAATTTTATTGCTGAGAAAAGCGGACTATCCTCCCGAAAGACGGCATGGGCGGCGATATGCAGAATATTGCAGTTCGGCGCATTCTCGTGAAAAGCTTTTATAGTGGCTTTGTTACCATGAAATACTACTGGACGATTCAAATTTTTTGCCAGATTATCCACTTCTTTGGTAACCTGCTCGATACCAGGAGAAGGAATGGCCATCAGAAGCGAGGTGTTTGCGGCATATTTTCTCTGTTTCTCTGAATCTTTTTTGCAGCGGCATCGGCCCATATACCAGGCTGACGCGCTGGGAGCATATCTAATCTCGAAATTATCCAGCACGTATCTTGAGCCGTCATGCAGTGCATGAATCGGTATTCCATGCAAAACACCATGTAGTATGACGACCAGTTTCCGCTTCGATGTGCAGGTGAGAACTGGACGAAGTATAAGGTTGTATAGTTTTTGCAGCAGGCAGCCGAGATCTTCCAGCATGCTTTCTTTACGGGATGAATCGTAGCTTTCCATAATTTCTGCACGATGCATATGGTATCGCAGCCTTCGGGAACAGTGCTCGATCTCCGCTGCAGCAGCAATTGATTCGACTACAGATATTCCTCGATTGTTTACAATGAATGCGCCAATCTGATCCCCTGCCGTGAAATATTCGATCAGGCATTCATCAGAGGTCATCACAGACTGTATAGCAGCAGCGGTCGGCAGCTTGCTTGAAAGCAAAGCAGAATCATCCTTTATCGAATGATTTATGTCCCTGTCCAGGAGCGCCTTCTTATAGTTCAATTCGAGGAATCGAAGCCGTGCAAGATTATCTCGCTTGACAGCTGGTTTCCTCTGAGGATTGTCTGCGCCTGCCGTGTGGACGCGGTGAAATGCCCTGGAGAGTTCCGCTCTCAGTTTGTCTATATTTTTTCCGTCCGCTTCAAATTCGCTGCCTATGCGCTCCGTATTAAGCGAGGACTGCAGTTTTTCCAGCAGCATCCGAGAGCGCGCTTTCTCTACGACCTGTAGCGCTTCGGCAGTATCCGCGCGCTTCCCCCGCTTCAAAAGCATCAATACAAGATCTTCATAGATGCCAAGCTTATCTGCTATAAACGAGGTGTATACGTCTTCCTGTGCCGCGCCTGCACTCATCACTTCCAGAGCAGATACACTGCTCCGCAGATGCCGAATCGCCAGATTTAAGTTGTCTGACCGAAACAAGCGCTGCCCCATCAAACGCTCTGTTCTAGATAACAGCCACGGCCGTGACGCCCACTTTGCCGTTTTGATAATTCGTTTCAATCGCAGTTCATCGGATGGAAGCGAGTCTGAAATTTCCATTTCAAAAAGCTCTGCTTCGGCGAGCCACTCACGCGACTTAGTTCGTTTAAATCCTGCAATGGCACTGTTTAAACTCACAGAAACGGATTCTGCACTGCCCAATTTATGTTGTACCCAGGCTATCATTAGATGTGAAATGGCCAGGTTCAGCTGATTTCCCAGCGCTTGAAAAAGAGCTCCAGCCCGGTCGAGATACTCCAGTGATTGTTCAGATAGATTCATTGCATGGCTAACACTCGCGAGCGTCAGCAATGCGCGGGCCTGCTCATAAGGCATATTCAGAGCCTCAAATGTCTGGACAGCGCGGGATGCACATTCCGCCGACTCTGAGAGCAAATTTAGCTCACGATACACCTCCGCTACATCTGCGTCGCATTTGGCTGTTTCAAATTGCCGCAGGTTCAGCTGAAAAATAATTCTGGCCTTATTCAGCAGGGATAAGGCTGCGATATGTCTGCCAGAGATGTAGTGTAAATAACCTTCGTTCGCCTGAACCATTGCGACGGATACATCCATTTTGCATTCAGCAAATAGCGATCCGGCCTGACTCAGCAGCTCGGCTGCCTCTTCTTCACGATGCAGCTGCGCCAGCACATTAGCCCGGTTTGCCATCAAACGGGCCTGGTTTTTTTTCTCGGTTTGCTCTGTGAAAAGTGAATCTGCGGTTTCGTAACTTTTTAGAGCGGCTCTAAATTCGTCTCGACGATACTGTATATTTCCGAGGTTTATCATCACGTTGGCAGCTTCCGTGCTGTCACCCTCTGCATTTAATATCTGAAAAAGTGATTCAGCTATTCTGCATGCGTCTTGAACTCTGCCAACCACGCCCAAAGAGTCGATATATCCAGTCAGGCACTTTGCGGCAGCGGCACCGAGCGCACGTTCTTCTCCATAGGCTCTGATAAAATCGTAGGATTGGATAGCCTCCAGATGATTTCCCATTGCTCGAAGTGACTGCGCTTTAAGTCGGTGCGTAGAAAGTGTCAGCGAGTTGGAAGAGTCTTGATTCAAACTGCTCTCCAGTATTTTCGCTGTTCTGAGAGCATCCGATGGGTTCGATTGCAGTATCACGTCGAAATATTGAAAAAGCTCGTATTCGCCATCATTTCGTTCGAGAATTTGATTGAGATGGGCCTGTGCCGAATCGTTACTCATATTCAGCAGTTTCTTTATCAGATTTTGAGTTCGGGTGTTTCTCAATTCAGGCACCTACGATCAAGTTTTCAACTTTAAGTATATTCCCATCAAAAGCGATCATAAGCTCGTACGCGCCTGCGTGAACATTCGCTGCATGGAATTCATGATCCTCAAACGTGAGCGTACTTTCATGACCTTGACTATTGACCAGGCGTATGGATTCACACGTCTCGTGAACTTTATCGCTAGTGGTCGAAAGCAGCTGTCCAATCAGATAGAAATCGCGGTCGGTGAGTGGATCCTCCCACAGCTCTATTTCATATCCATCTGCTCGATAAATTCTGTGTCTTGAAGCCGTTCGTTCCCCGCGCGCTGCCACCGGCTGAAGGTTAGAATAACTATCATAAATAAGCCTGGCCAGCCAATGCTCCTTCAAAGGCTTGCGGTTCTGTTCTCTGAATATTGCCATGGCTTTATCAATCTGCAGTTTCGGAGCATGCGTCATATCACCCGATGTAAGAGACGCATTCACTCTTCCTATGAAATCAAGCTGTTGACGGCAATGCTCGCATCCTGAGTCAAGGTGAAGCGAAAGCAGTTCAGAATCTGATTTGCTGAGTTTATTATCAATATAGTCCACGAGGGTTTTCCACGTAATCGAACAGTTGCTCATGGTTTTAAAGTCTCCGTACAGGCTGTTATGATCCATCAATAAGGCTTTTATTTAAATTCTTAATTTAATAGAGCGCACATTGAACCCAATAAATACAATGGAAAAGGAGTTAACCTTCTCCGAATCCCTGATCAAGCAGAAATTTCTGAAGTTTTTTCAGACATCTTGCCCGTGTCGGCCCGATACTGCCCGCGGGCAGTTTTAATATTTCAGATATTTGCTGATAAGAAGGGCTTGTATCATCGCAGTAGAGAAGTATTAAGAGCCGGCGGCATGGTCCTGGCAGCGCATCCATCGCCTGCCAGACAGCAGTTCTATCGGCTTCGGCGAGCGCAGAAAGTTCTGGGTTGCAGCGGCGCGAGCTGTTCATTCCCTGGTCGGATTCGGTATCAATCGGCATCTCATAGCTATCGAGAGAGAGGGAATGGGCATTCTTTTTGGACTGACGCCATGCTTCTCTGCGCGCTGTGGAAGCGAGCCAGCCGGCCAGGCGGGAAATGTCTCGTAGTTCGTGGAGGTGGTGGAAAAGTCGCAGGCATACTTCCTGGAAAACGTCCGCAGCTTCGGCAGCTGGCAGGCCGCACCGAAGCACCTGAGCATATATAAAGCCTTCGTATCGCTCTATCAGGGCATCCCAGGCGCCCGCGTCTCCGCCGAGACATGCCTGGATTAATGCGGAGTCTGTTAAAACTCCCTCACTGTTTCTGAGTCTTAGAGCAGCCCGCTCCTGAAAGTAAGTTTTTTTACTTCGGTTCAGCATCTGCCCATCTCCGTGCCTGGTTATGCCTGGTTAGAATCCGCTGTCGGAGGCTTCTGTCGAAACGGCCGATGAAGACTGGAACAGAGAAGGCTTCGGCTGTTCCGAATGCAATGATTCGATTGGATTTCGTCGCTTTGCCCGAGGACTTACACCGGGAGGAAGCAGATTAAATAAAATGTTGACAGATTGCGATCGGGTTCGGTAGGAAACACCAATCTGCATGCAGTCATAATTTTTAAGTAAAGCAATTTCCGTATCATATACTCTGGCACGTTCCAGATCGTAACGGCTCAGTATGCCGAATGCGAGGGGACCATTCACCTGATATTGGAGACGCAGTTCGTGGCGAATATCTCTGCGATCGAAAAAGAATGGAGTTCGGCCCGTATCCGTAGCGTATCGATATCCAGCGCCAAAAATAGAGGTTCGTGTGGGCACATAATCCACTTCAACTTCAGGAGACAGCTCATCATAGATCGTTCCCGTACTGTAGTGATTGAGCCAGTTCGTCATGCCGAGCCGCCAGGAAAGCCGCTTGCCGATTGTAAATGGCTGGCTGGCCATGTTCGTTCTTATAGAAAATCGAGCAGCGGTCATATTGGTGGGCAGTTCTTTAATCTCGCCTGCGGCGAGATTGACGTCCATCAAGAAAGGAGTGTTAGGAATTTTCTGCTGATGTGCTTCACCACTGCCGAGGGGAGCATTCGCATTCACCGATTTCGGGCTGTCATCGGCCAGGCTGCGCCCAAATATATTTGCGAATCGAACACCTATTTCTGGAAATCTGCTCACATTCAAATCGTTCCTGCGGCGGTTAAAGACGAACTGTTTGTTTTGGATTGCAGCAAAAAAAGTGGTTCTGGGCCGATACTCTTCATCGTACTGATTGGCTATATATTCTGCATAAGTTGGTGGAGTAAGCTGCTCCAGAAAACCTCTCTGGGGATCGCTTAGAGTAATATTCAGGCCCCTGGGAGGCAGTGCTTTGGCGCTCATCTGTGAGATATCGCTCTGGTATACGACAGAGCCAGTAGGGATGTTTCTCAAATTCAGATGGATATCGTAATCAAGTGTTTTGTGTGGTTTTGAAATGAGGCTGTCTTTTAAATTCAGGGTTAAACCTTCATTTACCGAGTAACCTGGCAGCGGCGTAGTTACCGGTCCGCCTGCGCGGAGATCACGTTTAAAAGTGGGAAGTGATATGAGTGCTGTTGGCCCCGCAAAAAGCGTGATATTCTTACCAGATACGGCGCGGTTAGGATTGATGGTCAGCCTGCCTGCGCGAACATGATAATCCGGCTTGCCGTTCACACAGGTGGTAAAAGTTCCATTGATCACGGTATAGGAACCATCCGCCGTAGTTTCAATCCGCTTGCCAGTCATTCGAAAAATATCCGTTACAGCAATAGCCTCGGTCACGTAACCGACATGAGTTTGTAGGTTATATTTGATTTCCTGACCATAGATAATTCCATCCAGGCGGGTAAGTTGTATGCCTCCGCTGGCCTGCACCTGATGCGTAGCCTCATCGTAATCTATACTGTGCGCTATCAGTTTTGAATACGACGTTGTGCCTACCGTTCCATAATCTATCTGCACATTTCCGTTGGAATGAAAACTTTTTTGATCAGGCGACCATTTTAACGATTTAAAGTTTCTTAGCTGTATCGGAGAGGGCGGCTTCTCTGGAACAGGAGCAGATTCGGACGCCTGAATTACCGAGACTTTCCCTAGCAGAATTACAATAATGAAAAAAATATACTTTAGATTCAAGCTAGATAACTTATTCTGTAGGAAATCCGTGTTCAATTATATTCCCTGGAGTTCTTGATACGCGTTGATTTGAGTCTCACTCATTATAGCGTGTTAAACGTGCAAGGTCAAGATTCCGAACCCGTAAAAAGGAATCAAGCCAGGCAAAACACGGCTTTCATACCCATTTCATCCTATCGACTTCCTTGCGGACTCGGTCTGCACTTTATTCGAATCTTGTTAGAATTTCCTGTAACGGGCTATCTGAACTGCCGCCGCAGCCCGAGCAGCAAATGCTCCATTCCAACAAACAGATTATCGAGCTTACTGGTCTCTTACTGCAAGAGATCTATAACTTGCTTCGAATCATTACATAATAGAATTACATCGGAGATTTCAATTAGCCGCTGTCACTCTAGTTGTAAGCATCTGACATTTATTTTCACCCTCAGCACTCAGAATTAATGGGCAGGTGGTGCAGGCGGCGGCTTGGGAATCAAATTTTCGGGCATGCCCGTGGCGTTATTGAATGTCTCCCGGCTTATCGAGTACTGGCTGAGCGCGCCATCCAAAACGACGCGGTCGATAAGCAGCAGGCGAGGATTCGGCGGGCGGGTAAATCGCAGAATAGCCGCAGAAAGAGGCACCCCGGAAGCTTTATCAAAATACCTGCCTCCTGCCGCGCCTGTGGTTCCTGCATTACAGATAACGGTACCCTGCTTTATCTCCATGTAGCTTCGATGCTCGTGCCCGCACAGAATCAGTTTGGCCTTCCCAATCAGCGGCTCCCCCTGCCTGGGATCGTGCACGCAGACGATATCCGGGTGAACCGGAGCTTTATCAAACGACGCCTCAAGCGATTTGCCTGAAGCTAGCAGAGATTCAGGCGGCGTATCGACGTTGTTTGCGCCATCTTTGGAAGAGCTAGGGTCGGAGGAGCCAAGTATACTCAGTCCTTTTACCTCCACGGGGGTGCCTTCCATTATTATGGCATTAGGGTATTTGCGCACTGCCCGAAGCACTGCCAGCGAATCGTGATTACCGGCCAGAAAAACATAGGGCACTTTCAACTGCGCCATCCCTTTCGAGAGATCAATTTCTAATGGTGATCCGAAATCGGTCAGATCCCCCGTATCTATAACCATATCGACTCGTGTGGATGCCACGAGTTCTCGGACAAACGCCACTGCAGCCGGGTTATTGTGAATATCCGTGATATGCAGAATAGTGACCGAGTCTTCATCCGCAGGAATTCTCGGAACCGAGTTAATACGCTCGTAAAGTTTGCTCAAATTGTTGGCTACATTCTTCAATTTCTCCGAAAGCGCCTCGGCTTTGTTAAAACCATCTTTTACGAGTGTGATTATCCAATCTGCCTGCTGCAACGATCCTGTGTATTTCGGATTTTCGAATGCTCCCGGACTGAATGTCCTGACCGTAGAAAAAAATACCAGCGCCACGAAACCGCCGCCTACCAAAGAGGAGATCAGCCATTCTCGAAATCTCCTCGATCGAAAAAGCACCGGTGCCAGCAGACCTCCAATCGCTCCAAACATGATTTGAAAGAGGGCAAACTCCTTAATATCTCTGCGGGCAGCATGTGTGAATTCGGCTTCCAGCTCTTTGCGCGGAGGTGGGTTTGTGATGAGTTTTTTGGCGTCATTAAACGAGATATTCATCAGGCTGATCTGCAGTGCAAGAGGAGTTTTATGAGTGGGAGCTAGAATTTCTCCGAGCGGTATAAATCGCAGTCTAGTTGAACCGGATATTGCAGGGTATATGCTTACTTCGACATCGAATGCGCGCCAATGGTACGTACGAGCGCCAAATATCGTGACTACGGATGCTGCGCCAAGCAGAGATATAAATAGAAAAAGCAGAGTAAACCAGAAGGAACGAATCCGAACATATCTTTTCTTAGTCAGATCAGGATCGGGCATAGCTGGTGTGCCATTTGAAGAGGTCAGGCTCAAGGGTGTTCATTTCTTAAACATTGGATATTCACATTTTAAAACTGGTATTAGTAGAGATTCATCATACGCTGCATCCGTTCCTTCTGTGCGAGACGAAACAAATAGGTGATTACTCCCATTCCGCAGGCGGACTATTCAAAATGGGGAAGTTTCGGTTTTTACCTGACCACCCCTGACTATCTCCTTAATGCAAACAATAAAGCAACTCGCATTAGGGAATAGGAGAGTCAATAGAACGCATTTGCTCCCTCGCCCGCGCGGAACGAGCATCTGGGAGAAGGTCGGGGTGAGGTTGAATCTCTCCCCTTCTCCTGTTTTTGGGAGAAGGGGTTGGGGATGAGGGCAATTCGGTTTTCCAATGATGGGCAAGGGCTCCGTAATAGCCAGCCATCCTGATTCAAATAATTTCCGCGTATAGCAGGAATAAGAAGTGATGGTAACTGAATCCTATGTCAACACGATTTGGAGGATCCAGACTATGACCACAGCATTTGCCACTAAGACGTTCAGCGATGAGCGACTCAAAGAAATAGCCGATGAATTTTCACGAGAAGGCTGCGTGGTGGTTCCAGGTATTTTCTCTCCCGAGATGGTGAAGCAGCTTCGTGATAAAACAGATAATTATTTCGAAAACAGAGAATCGATACCGCAGCAGCATGTCTCCTATGTACATGGGGCGTTTGTTCTCCGGCGCGGCGCTGAACTCGATCCTCTCTTCAAGGAAGTAGTGTACAGCGAATCCATACAGGAACTGGTGACTGCCGTACTGGGACGCGATCCCAGGTTCAATGCCTGCAATGTCATTCGAAACGAACCTGGCCAGGCAATAAGTATCTGGCACGTCGATGATGTGCTGGAACACCCGCTGCCGAACGACATCCCGCGCTTTGATTCCCGAATACAGATGCCGGTACTCTGGTTTACTGTGCAGGTGGCCCTCAGCGATATCGATTCGATAGAACATGGACCGACGCAGTATGTTCCCGGCAGCCACTATTCGGGCCGTCAGCCGAATAGTCAGGAGAACCCGGAGTTTGAGGGGAAGGGGCCGCGAGAGGTATTCTGCAAGGCGGGGGATGTCTATTTTACAAACCACCAGGCCTGGCATCGAGGTGCGCCGAATACTTCCGATAGAATTCGCTATGTGATGCAGCTTCAGTTCGCGGCACGATGGGCTGATGCGCGTTTTAAGGGAATTGCGTAACTGTCTTTTTCTGCTAACATGGACAATTTCTTTTCGTAGATCGTGTTATGCAGCCAGGCAGATCAAAATAGTATAGATTTGATAAATCGTTAACTCACTCACTGAAACCCTTCCCCGGCGATTTGATTCTCGCGGGGGAGGGTTTAAAAATATTTTTCATTTTTTCTACAGAGATTATGCAGTAACATCCTGGTGAGCCAGAGCGCAGCAGTAAAATTTTTACTTCAGCAGTGACCGGATAATATCATTGGTAGAATTAAAATTGCTCAACACAATAAGAGCGGCTTTGCTGCCTGCCAGCTGTTGATTAAGCTTGGTAATAGTCTTTGCAAAATCGGTATCGCTAAGCTGCGAATTAGTAGCGGACAGCGCTGATATCGACTGCTGCAGCGAATGCAGCGTACTCTGCAGTGTCTGTGATTGCACTGCTCCTAGATCGGCTCGCTGAGATGCCACTTGAGTAATTGCCGCACTCGAGATTGCAATTGCCTGCTGTGCGCCCTGCGCGCTGGTGACATCGATCTGGCCGAGACTGAGGCCGGGAACTACTCCATTGCCAAGAGAAGAAGGCTGTACATTCCCAATATTCGTCGTGACACTCTGACCTGAATAGATACCTGTTTGAAAAGTCAGACCGTTTGAGCTGATGCTTCCGATCTGCTGGCTAATAGTAGAAGTGGAATTTCCAGCACTGGTAAGCGTGATCGAGTTTCCCGATGTATCAGATACAGTTATTCCGCTGGCTCCCTGAACTGCGGTGCCGCCAATAAATATCGATGTGGTGGGTGTGAGCGTGCCATCCGGAGTTGCGACATTCGCGGTAACGCTGACGACAGCATCCTGCCCGGAAGAACTGGTGCCACCAGTTCCATTGATCAAAGGGGCGCTCTCAGATTCATTAATAGTAAAACTTGCGCCGAAATTCTGCTGCGTGAGAGTGATGGAACCGGAACCGTTAGCGCTGCTAAATCCAGCAGAAATTCCTGTGCTGCCTGCTGCAAGATTGATTTTATCAATTAATGTCTGAACGGTATCGGAGCCTGTAACTGCAATAGACTGCCCGTTGATGACTACCTGGCCTCCGGTGCCGGCGGAGCCTCCCCCAGCCGTCGATATAAGAGAGCCTGTACTCGCGAAGGTTACATTTCCTGTGCTTTGCGCCTGAGTTGCGGCTGTATTCACGGTTACAGAAACAGAACCGCTGCCAGTGCTGCCTCCTCCGAAACTGCTGCCGATCTGTATTCCCCCTGCGTTGGTCGTATCTGTGAGGCTGGCGGAAATTCCCGCAGATCCATCCAGCAGCGTTTTACCATTAAAGCTGGTCTGGGTGGCAATATTCTGGATCGCCTGAATATCGCCGTTAATCTGATTCTGATATGCCTGCAGCGCTGCTGGATTACTGGCTCCTGTGTTTGCGGCAGCGATAGAGTTCGTGTGAATATCATTCAGCAGGCTGCTCACCTGGTTTAAACCGCCCTCTGCAGTTTGGAGAAGATTTGAAGCATCCTGGGAATTCGAGGCCGCTTGATTCAAGCTGTCGATCTGACTCTGGTATACCGCGGATTGGAATGAGGCAGCAGGTGAAATACCTGCATCATATCCGCTTGACAGAGATTTGAATGATTGGCTTAGCAAACCATTCAGCAGCGATAGATTTTGCAGCGATGAAGCTGTGTTGTTCAGTGAACTTATGTTCATACTTTTCCTTCTAACTAAATGTAGGTATCGCACTTAGTCTGCAGTGATATATTGTATCTATGACCAGTTATTCCCCCCTCGAACAGGATACATTAATCGCAAAGGTACGTGATTATCCATAACAACTTTACATACTCGAATAAAAAATAGCAAGAATCGAGAAATCGGGTGTCACGGTGCAGGGGTACGTTCGTAGAGAGTAATAGAAGTGATTTCCGCAAGTCTCATCCTTTATAGTCAGCGCCAGACTTTTTAAGGCTTGCACAGGAGAATGCTATGAATAGGCAACAAAAAAAACTAATAGATACCGGGCGATTTATTCTTCTTTCTACAGTTCTGGCGGCAGGGTCAGCTCTCACCATTCTTGCCCGTGCCGATGAAGATAGTTATAATGCCCCTGATTCTCTTCCTGCATCGGAAATGTCGCAGCCAGCAGATACAGCCAATGAATCTACCGGGCCTGTCCGACTGGCGCGATTTACCTATACCAGCGGAGATGTATCCTGGCGAGCAGACAGCTCTCTAAGCTGGGCTATCGCGAGCGTCAATCTTCCTATTAGGCAGGGAGCCCAGATATATGTGCCAAGAGGCAGCCGTGCAGAACTCCAGTTCGATGATGGTAGCATGCTGCGCATGGCCGAAGGTGCAGTCGTCACACTGCAAACGCTCTATAGTGATGCCGATGGCGAGTATACACAGCTCAAGCAGACTGACGGTCAGATCAGCATGAAAATTCTCCACAATGTCTCCGTTTACCAGATCGATACACCTTTTCTATCAGCAAAAGCTTCGGGGCCAACTTCTCTTAGAATCGGAGTGGGAGATAGAGAATTAATAGAAGTACCCTCCGGGAAAGCAACGATCGAAGGCCGCCAGGGAAAAGTGACACTCAGTGCTGGAGATGCGCTCAATCTTCGCGACGAAGAATCGGCTTTTGACGCGATCCCTCTAGGAAATCCAGATAGTTTTGATCGATGGACCATCGACAGAGACCGTGAAATTGGCGCCAACAGCGCCGATGCTAATCGCTATCTGCCATCCGAAGTAGCACAGGCTGCGCCAGAAATCGACCGCTATGGCACCTGGAATGACGTTCCCGAATATGGACATGTTTGGTGCCCTCGAGTAGCAAGCGACTGGCGGCCTTATCACTATGGTCATTGGGTGATGTGTGCACCGTTCGGATGGACATGGGTTTCTGATGAGCCTTGGGGCTGGGCGCCTTATCACTACGGAACCTGGTGCCAGACCTCTTTTGGCTGGGGATGGTGCCCTGGCCCGGCACGACAGTGCTGGAGTCCTGCCGTAGTTAGCTTCTGCGAATTTGGCGGCAATTTATGCTGGGTTCCACTGCATCCGCGTGAAGTGCGCTACTCATCGCTCAATCTAGGTTTTCATTCCGAGAATTGGAACCTGTTTTTCTCAATTGGACAGGCGGGGGTATTCTATCCCAACTCTCACGGTTATTTTGAACCACGGCGTTGGAATTCGCATTTTGTGAATCACACTACTATCAATAACACTTTTGTGTTTAATCGCGGGGCCGATCTTCGCCAGCCTTTAGGTTACGATCCTAGAAATCGAAACACGATGCTTACCTCTTCATTCGTACCGAGAAATGCCCAGATGGGCAAAGGCGCTACGATGACTTCCGTGAATGATTTTGGCAATAGAGGCCAGTTCAAGAATGTTGGCCGTGAAGATAGAACTATATTCGCACAGGGAAGAACGGTTGGTTCGCCACTGCCGGGCCAGATGCCCAGTGCAGGCCCGATAGTTCGAGTTACACCGCAGGCTATCATTGGCGACAGAGTGGCCCCAGCACATGCTCAGGCACCTGCTACGTTAGTGGCAAGGCAGGTATACCAGTCCAGACCACCGGTGAGTGTTCAGCGAGAATTCCCGCAGAGGAACTATACCCAAACGGGAATAGGCTCAAACAGAACGGATAATTCGAATAGGCTTGGAACAGAGAGAGCGACCGGCTCACTTCCGACTGCTCGCACAGACCGCACTCCCCCAGTGATTTCGAACGGCAGGGGAAATACATCAGACAGATTTGGTGGAAATGCTTCTTCCAGGCCGTCCACGGTAAATCCGCCGTCGAATGACAGGGTATTGCCAAATCCTGATCGCAGCACGAACTCTGCAGGAACATTCCGAAGTGAGAATAACTCTGCCAGAGAAGCAGCATCAAGAGCGAGAGAGAGTTTAGGCCTCTCCAGCCGAACCAACGGCAGCGGTTTCTCATCTCGATCTCAGAGTTCGACTGGAAATGGAAACAACAGTTCAGTAAATCACGAACCGGGCAGCTACGCAGGCCGTTACTCTTCGCGAACGGATGCCAATACGGGATCGGGCGACAGAGCGAGTTCGAACCGCCAGCGCGATGCAGCGCCTGCACCGAGCACGGACAGGCCGACATATCGCCAGCGAGATAGTTCGAGCACCTTTGGAACTGATAGAGCGAGTGGAACCGATAGGCCAACTTATCGCCAGCGCGATAGTTCCAATACTTATGGAAGTGATAGAGCAAGTGGAACTGATCGACCAAGCTATCGGCAGCGTGATTCAGCTCCGGCTCCTAGCACGGATCGTCCGAGTTATCGGCAGCGAGATACATCTCCTTCGCCAAGTGTCGATCGTCCGAGTTATCGACAGCGAGATACAACACCTGCGCCAAGCGTCGATCGTCCGAGTTATCGACAGAGGGATCCCTCCCCTTCGCCAAGTTACAGGCAACGGGATCCAGCGCCAGCGCCCAGAGCAGAATCCAGCCGAGGTTCGGACAGAGCGGCTCCAGCGCCAAGAGCAGATAGTTCCAGTAAGGACTCGTCCTCAACAAAAAAGAAATAGTTTGCACAATAGCATAGCGATATGAAAAGCATCCCTGCCATAATAAATGGCAGGGATGCTTTAGTTTAATATTGGTGCATTCATAAAGCCAGTAATTATAAATTGTTCTACTGCATCTCAGTCAGTGTAGGCATTTTACGCTTAGAGTTATAGCGTAATGATTAGATAGAGTCAGATCGCTTTATCAAACCATAACTGATTTATGGATTTCGAAGCGCCGCTATTGATAAATTATTTTACCGATTCTTAGCACGCTAAGGAAACGTCAAATGCAAATGCAAACACGCGATCTACGCGACTTTATTCCAAGCAGGCATAAAACGGTCTATCTCGAAGAATCGCTTATCGTGGGGGCACTGGGTTCTCTGTTACCTCTGCTCTTCAGCTGTTTCATTTTCTGGTTTATGCAGTTAGCGATAAGAGATAGTCTCGTCAAAAACGATTGGACAGGAGTTGTGTTAGTTGGGGGAGTATGTGGATTCATTTGGTCTTTCTTGACTTTTGCAGGCATGCTAATGCTTTATGTTTCCCTTGACGGTTGGTCTTGTATGTCCCTGAAAGTGTTCAGCGGGTGCGTTGGGATTTCACAGGAGGCGCTAATCGCTGCGGCAGGAGCAAATAATATCCTGCCACGTTACGATATTAAAGGCGTTCGTGTCTATCGGACCAACGCTTTATGGCTTCTGCATGAACAAATGACGCCTGGCGCTGCACGGTCTAAAAGGGGTAGGATTCGAAATGTTCTCAGTGATAACAGGGGTGAGTTAATCTATGCCGTCATTGTGTGTGCGCTGCTTTTATGTATGTTTAGGATTATAAGAACTGGGACGCCTGTGACGAATCAGCCTCGAGTATTCGTCAGCCCACGCACCCACAAGCGATACCTGATACCGCCCGAGAATCCCAACTCTCCTGAACCAATAGTTGGGAATCCGCATTGGCAACACGAATCTCATTCTGGTTTTTAATATGAAACTATATAAACTATGCATGAACGAGTTCCTTAATTTTTGGATCTAAACATCCTATTCATCCGAATAAGGTTGAAAGCGAATAGTTTGTCACAATATTTGTCCACGAAATACACGAAATAACACGAAAAAGAATTGTAAAACTATAACCACTAACTTAATATTACCCGTCTAAGTATTTCCATCTCTGCAATTATAAAGACAAGGATGAGATATCTCAACTTGCAGGGAATTTATAACACAAAACCGAATAGATAATTCAAGTTATTTAGAGAAGAGGATTTTGAAATGTCGGATAAGTTGAGAAGCGCAGCGATAACCTCTGGGCCAGAGCGAGCGCCGAATCGTGCATTGCTGCGCGCCGTGGGTTTTGGAGATGGCGATTTTAACAAGCCCATAGTCGGGGTTGCCAGCGGTTACAGCACTATTACGCCCTGCAACATGGGGCTGAACGGGCTGGCGGATAGAGCGCAGGATTCACTTCGGGCTGCAGGATGCATGCCGCAGATTTTCGGGACTATTACGGTCAGCGACGGCATCTCCATGGGCACGGAAGGAATGAAGTACTCGCTCGTCTCAAGGGAAGTAATCGCCGACTCGATAGAGACTGCCTGCGGCGGCCAGAGTATGGACGGCGTGATCGTCATCGGCGGTTGCGATAAGAATATGCCAGGCGGGATGATCGCTATCGCCCGTATGAATATTCCAGCTATATTCGTTTATGGTGGTACGATAAAGCCTGGAAATCTGGCAGGATGTGATCTCACCGTTGTCAGCGCATTTGAGGCAGTAGGGGCGCATAGCGCGGGCAAGATAGACAATGATCAGCTTCTGGAAGTCGAGCGGCACGCATGCCCTGGCGCAGGTTCATGCGGAGGAATGTATACAGCGAACACGATGTCGTCGGCCATTGAAGCGATGGGAATGAGCCTGATGTATTCCTCCACTATGTCTGCTGTGGACCAGGAGAAGGCCGACAGCGCTTCTAAATCGGGTGAGGTTTTAGCCGCTGCAATTAAGAAGCAGCTGCTTCCCAGAGATATAATGACGCGCAAAGCTTTCGAGAATGCGATCACGGTTGTGATGGCTATCGGCGGATCAACGAATGCAGTGCTGCATCTGCTCGCTATTGCGAGCGCAGCAGAGGTGCCTTTGACCATTGATGATTTCGAAGTGATCCGGAAGAAAGTGCCTGTTCTCTGCGATCTCAAACCATCTGGAAAATATGTCGCGACTAATCTTCACAAGGCAGGCGGAGTACCGCTCGTAATGAAGATGCTGCTCGATCGCGGCCTGCTGCATGGCGACTGTATGACTATTATTGGGCAGACAATCGCCGAGACACTAAAAGACGTTCCAGGCGAACCAAAGGCGGATCAGGATGTTATTCGCGCGTTCGATAAGCCGATGTATGCAGAAGGGCACCTGGCTATTTTAAGAGGTAACCTCGCTCAGGAGGGATGTGTCGCGAAGATAAGCGGTGTCAAAAAGGCGACGATGGTCGGTCCGGCACGCGTATTCGAGAGTGAAGAGCACTGCTTGGAAGTAATTCTTGAAGGCGGTATCAATCCAGGAGATGTTCTGGTGATCCGCTACGAAGGTCCGAAGGGCGGGCCGGGTATGCGCGAAATGCTTGCTCCCACCTCGGCAATTATTGGCGCGGGCCTTGGTGATGCAGTGGGACTGATAACCGATGGCAGATTTTCTGGGGGGACCTATGGCCTGGTAGTGGGGCATGTCGCACCTGAAGCCTTCGTCGGGGGAAATATCGCACTCGTAGAAGAAGGGGATTCCATCACTATAGATGCCACCACGCTAACGCTTCAGTTGAATGTTGCAGATGACGAGATTGCCCGTCGGCGTTCCGTCTGGAAAGCTCCTGCTCCGAAATATACACATGGAGTGCTCGCAAAATATGCAAAGCTGGTCTCAAGCAGCAGCATCGGCGCCATCACAGATGGCGGCCTATGAGTTATCTCGCCTCCGGCCCTTCTCCGGCAGTGGCGCAATGAAGACTGCTCTCAGAAATAGATTTATTTACTGCTTTGCTCCCTTCTCCCTCCGAGGAACGAGGAATCAGTGAGAAGGGCCGGGGTTGAGGGTAAAACCTCCGCATAAGGTGTAGTCGAAATGCGTGTTGATAAACTTACAGAGATGACACGCGGGTGGTTCGTAGGCAGTTTTGAACCGACCGTTATGAACACGAACGAGGTTGAAATCGGAGTGAAAGAGTACGTTGCCGGTGCGCACGAACCGGCTCATTTTCATAAAATTGCGACAGAACTAACGGTTATTATATCCGGGGAAGTCCAGATGAATGGTAAAAGGTACATCCAGGGAGATATCATTACTATCGAGCCGGGAGAGGCGACTGATTTTATGGCAATAACGAATGCCGTAACAGTCGTGGTGAAACGCCCAGGCGTGCTGGATGATAAATATCTTGTCTGAAATGCCTTACCTGCTCAGCCCCCTGCTCTACTGCCGTCGAAATCTTGCCCGCACCGCACCGATGGCCTTCGTGATAGCGCTCGCCGTCACACTAGTATCCAGTATCGTCACGATAGTCCATTCCATCGATATCACTGTTTATACCCTCTATGGTTATGAAAAACATCTGGCTGGAATTACTCCTCGAAACGCTCTGAGAATGGATCCTGAGATTGTCGCTAAGGTGAAAAAGGCTCCCGATTTAGGAGAACTGTTTCCCACGCATTCTTATACCTGCCAGGTGAAAACGATTTTTGGGAAGATGCCGCTGCCGATCTTTGGTATCGATAAGGCAGGCAGGGATCTTATCATGGAGCGGAGCGGTGTGCGGCTCGCATCCGGCAAAATGCCGGAAGACGACAAACCAGAAGCAGTGATATCGGAAGATGTCGCGAAGAACCTCGGCCTCAAAATTGGAAGTATTATCTCTTATCCTGAATCTCAGGACAGCTTTGCGCCTATTCCAATCACTCTGGTTGGCACACTTAGAGGTCCGGTGTGGCTGGGGCTCATTTCGCGAAGCCTGGTCGATTCAGTCTCTCCCTACACCATGTCCGGATATCTCGCATTCTCACCGACATCGAGTATCGCGCAGCAGCGCCGACTGGATAAGCAGCTGGAAGTAGTCATAGATAAAGGAAGGGCGCGATTATGGCAGTTTTCGGGGCTGGTGGCAGAAACTAAAAGCGCACTTTCGAATCTGTATCTCATTCTAGATCTGGTGGTAGGAATAGTTGTGTTCGCGATATCTTTCGTATGTGCGCTGCTTGCGAATATCTATTTCACTCAACGCCTTCCTGAAATTGCCACACTTTCTGCAATCGGATTTCAGCGCAAACATCTTTTGTGGAGGGTGTGTGGTGAGACGGCGATTCTATCTATTATTGGATGGGTGGGAGGACTTGTTATTACGGTCTCGCTGATGACTTTCGTGAAAAGAGTGTTTTTAGAACCGAAAGGCCTGCTGCTTGACCCATTCGATTTGACTGCCTTAAAATTTACCCTGCCTCTTCCTTTGATAATCACTATTTTCGCTCTCGCCACTATCGCGATCAGATTAAGAACGCTCGATCCCGTCTCGATAATCGAACGACGTGGCTGATGCGCTTAGGCGGAATTTGGAATGTTTACTGGAAGGGCCAGCGTACGTGATCAGAGGAATCCGGGCTGCTGCCTATTTCAAATTGGAATAGATTCGAAAACCAGTCACCGAGTTCCAACAGTATAATCTAGGTTACACATACAGCCTTCTGTAAAAGTGATCGTAGACTCTACAGGCCAGACTCCAAAGGATTCCAGGTATTGGGAAACCGCATCCATCGTGTCGGCGAATGCACTCTCTTTGTAGGAAATTTCGAGGGTGATTTCGATTCGGGGATAGCCTGCATAATCCGATCAATTGCAGATTCAGTATGAGATGCAGAAGGGAGTGGCACGGATTTGTGCCACTCCCTTAATAGGAACTCTTCTGCTTTTATTATACTATCATAAACATCACTGCATCGTTTGCAATCGAAGAGATGATCGGTGACGTCCAGAGAATCATTCTCGCTAAGCAGATGATCATGATAGTCATTCAGCATGGACCGAACCTGGCTGCAGCGACTATCTTCGCTGCCGCTGGAAGGATTTTCTGTTGGTGGTAAAAATGATCCTGATAATCTTTCACCGGCAACAACTATCGAAACCGTACTATCCAAAGAATTTACAGGGTCTATCAGCATTCTACCAACTCCTCTAAAGCGGCTCGTAAAGTGGCTCTGCCACGATGCAGCCAAGATCGAACACTATTGACTGGCGCTCCCATTAGATCGGCGATCTCTTCATACGACAGACCGTCCACCAGTCTCAATCCGAGAGCAGTTCTTTGCTGGACAGGTAGCGCATTAAGTTGATTCTGCAGCTTTTCTCGTTCGTGCTCTCTCCAGAAACTGGCTTCCGGCCCGGTGAACGAAGAAGCGGGAAGCGTGTCTGAAATCAAATCGAGCGAATGAGATTGAGCTGCATATCGATTGGCCGCGCTTTGGGCACGATTGAGAGCATAGTTGACGGTCAGCCTGCGGAGCCAGGCAGCAAAAACGCCTCTCCCCTCAAACTGCCCTAGTGCCTGATAGGCGCGCACAAATACCTCCTGAGTACAGTCCTCGGACTCTTCAGGGTGACGCAGGACATTGCGGCACAGCCTGTAGACCGAGCTATAGTGCCGCTCGACCAGGCTGCGAAATGCATTCCTGTCGCCCGCAAGCGTGCGTGCGACCAGCTTTTCATCCGTGGTTTCCATTATCATAAGTCTCAGCTCGATATTCATTACAATTAGGTGACAGAATACGCCAGTCAAAAGTTGCAGCCACTGAAAAATAATTTAATATTTTTTTACCTCTCTACGAATACAGTCCACCGGATGTGAACACTGCATCCAAAGAGTGTTTCGATATTTATAAAAAGTAAAGACCTGGAGTCTACAACTTCACCAGAACCCTGCGAGCATTTTTTGCAAAGAAAAAAACGTTAGGGTATACTTACAGTATATCAAGACCGATAGAATTTCAGCACCGTGGATATGCCGGGTATTCCCAGTGCTGACAGGAGAAGTCGATGGCGGAAGACAACACCACTTCGCAGTGGGTGAATCTCAATGGTAAGTTGATTCCTAAAGCGGAGGCGAGCTTATCCATTTATGATCACGGATTTCTTTACGGTGACGGGGCATTCGAAGGAATACGTGTTTACAACGGAAATGTTTTTCGATTAGTCCCACATCTAGAGCGTCTCTACAGATCGCTTAAATCTCTCTCGATTGACTTCTGTATTCCATTCGAAACGCTTCAAAATGCAGTCGTTGAAACGGTGCGAAAAAATGGCCATTTAAATGGATATATCCGGCTAACCGTCTCCCGAGGTGTCGGGTTAGGGCTGGATCCGAGCAAGCTTAATACAGCGCCAACTGTATTAATTTCCACCGAGCAGCTCCGACTCTATCCGCAAGAGCTCTATGATAAAGGTCTGGATGTCGTCACCACCTCCACTCGTGTACCCCCGCCTGTCTGCATCGATCCCCAGGTAAAATCGACTGGCAGATATGTAAATAATATCCAGGCAAAAATGGAAGCAAACGCTGCTGGAGCCGGGGAAGGGCTCATGCTGAATATGGAAGGCCGTGTGGCCGAAGCCACCGGAGATAACATATTCCTTATAAATAGCGGCGAGCTGACTACTCCTCCCACCAGTGAAGGAGCTTTGCCTGGAATTACTCGCGGAGCCGTTATGGAACTGGCAAAAGAAATGGGTTTGCCCTGCCGACAATCAGTTATGACTCTTTACGACGTCTATAACTCTGAGGAAGCTTTTCTTACCGGAACCGCCGCAGAAGTCATCCCGATGGTTACCTGTGACAGGCGAACTATCGGTAATGGAAAACCAGGCCCGATTACCGAAAAGATCATAAAAGCATTTAGAGAGCTTGTAAAAACTGATGGCGTTCAGACTTGATTTAAATATTGACTGCCAGGGAACTTTCAGGGTATTCAGTATTCTAATGTATAGTATAAGTTTGTTCAAAGCATACACCCGATAGCTTATATAGTTTCATTTTATAAGGTATTGTGGAATTCTTAAACACGTTCTTATGAGGTAAGTTCGCTGAACGAATGGTATCGTTAACAATTGATATTCGTTAGACGACGCCAAATCGTGGAGAAGGAGAGGCGAAGACCATGTGGCAAAGATTTACTGAACGCGCGCGTCGCGTTGTGTTCTTCGCCCAGGAAGAGGCAGGAAGGCTGGGAGAGAACTATGTCTCCACGGAGCATCTGCTGCTCGGACTGGTGCGGGAAAACGACAGCGTCGCGGCTCGGATCCTCGATAGAATGGGCGTCTCACTTGGGCGCATACGCAGTGAGATTGAACGACAGGTCACTCGAGGAGATGGACGCCTTGGGCAGGACATGCAGCTGACGCCTCGTGCAAAGCGGGTAATCGACCTCGCTTACGATGAGGCAAGGCAGCTTTCAAATAACTATATTGGCACAGAGCATCTGCTGCTGGGGCTTATCCGTGAAGGAGAAGGCCTGGCAGGACGTGTTCTGGCGAAGCTTGGCGTGGAGCTGGAACGCACACGGCGTGAGGTGATGGCCTTGCAGGATAACGATACCCCTCCCGCCAGCCAAAAGCAGAGCGGGCGATCAAGAACACCAACACTGGATGAATTTGGGCGTGATCTGACAGAATTGGCGAGAAACGAAAAACTCGATCCAGTCGTTGGCAGAAATACTGAGATTGAACGAGTTATTCAGATTCTGAGCCGAAGAACCAAGAACAATCCTGTTCTTCTCGGAGAGCCAGGAGTTGGAAAAACTGCCATCGCAGAAGGCTTGGCGCAAAGAATTATATCAGGAGACATTCCCGATACCCTTAAGGATAAACGAATTGTTTCTCTTGATCTCGCCGGCCTGGTTGCGGGAACTAAATACCGTGGTGAGTTTGAAGAGCGCATGAAGCGTGTTATGGAAGAGGTGCGTAAGGCGGCAGGAGACGTGGTTCTATTCATTGATGAGCTGCATACACTTGTCGGCGCAGGCGCAGCCGAGGGCGCTATCGACGCTTCCAACATTATGAAGCCGGCGCTAGCACGCGGTGAACTCCAATGTATTGGAGCGACCACACTGGATGAGTTCCGAAAATATATCGAGCGGGACGCAGCGCTTCAGCGGCGTTTCCAGCCGGTTAAAGTCAGTGAGCCCAGTCCGGAAGAGGCCGTGCAGATACTTAAAGGCCTGCGTGATAGATACGAACTACACCACAAAGTAAAAATTACAGACGAAGCTCTCGCTGCCGCAGCTACGCTGGCGGACAGATACATCACAGATCGATTTCTGCCGGACAAAGCAATTGACCTGATAGACGAAGCGGCCAGCAGAGTCAGACTTCAGTATGCACTTCCTCCGGCCGACCTTCGGCAGGCGAAAGCGAAACTTGTCGAGATCAAGAAAGAGATCGACGCTGTCGCTCAGAATAATCGCTGGGATCCAGGAGAAACTGACCTTCAGGAAAAAGAGGAAGCTCTTAAACGTGAAATCAGTGAATTGGAGTTAGACTGGCACGCAAAACGTGAAAGCATCCAGCGTGTAGTAACCGAAGAAGAAGTCGCTCAGATAGTTCAGAGCTGGACAGGTATTCCAGTCAGCCGCCTGGTAGAAGCAGAAATGCAGAAACTGCTCCGCATGGAAGAAGACCTCCATACGCGAATTATTGGTCAGCACGAAGCCATCGTATCGGTCAGCAAGGCAGTACGCCGTGCAAGATCCGGCATGAAGGATCCGAAACGCCCGATGGGAACCTTTATATTCCTGGGGCCGACTGGAGTTGGAAAGACCGAACTGGCACGTGCATTAGCTTCCTTGCTGTTCGGAAATGAGAACAACCTGATCCGGATAGATATGAGTGAATACATGGAGAGGTTTGCCGTTTCCAGATTAGTGGGAGCGCCTCCCGGTTATGTGGGATACGAAGAGGGCGGCCAGCTCACGGAAGCTGTTCGACGCAATCCCTATGCAGTAGTACTTCTGGATGAGATTGAAAAAGCCCATCCGGATGTGTTCAACATCCTGCTGCAAGTCGCTGAAGATGGAAGGCTTACCGATTCTCAGGGCAGAATAGTCGACTTCAAGAACACGGTCATTATTATGACCTCAAACCTGGGAGCGCGGTCTATTAATCCGGATCGTGGTATGGGCATACGAGGTGATCTAACGCGGCGTGGGGAGAGTGACGAAAAAGCATACGACGCGATGAAGAACAAAGTTATGGACGAAATGAAGAAAACATTCCGCCCAGAGTTCCTGAACCGCATCGATGAAGTGATCGTATTCCATCCGCTGACCGCCGATGAGATATTCCAAATAGTCGACCTGATACTTGAAAGAGTTAACAAACAGGTTGAGTCTCAGGAACTGGTTCTGAAGGTCTCTCCAGAGGTGAAAGACCATCTGGCGAAAGAGGGTTTTGATCCAACACTTGGTGCGAGGCCGCTGCGAAGAGCCGTACAGCGTGTCATTGAAGATCCACTTGCTGAAGAAGTGCTGCGCGGAACTTTCCGACCGGGCGACACCATTCTGGCTGAGATGGATGCCGGTAAAGTGGTCTTCCGAAGAGCTGGAATTTTGGATGAACAGCTGCCCTCCTCGGGAGACGATTCTTCTGAGACAGGACTTCCACCACTGGATGAACCTATGCCGGTTGCCTGAGTTTCAGGTTACAAAAAGCCCTCCGAATTTTAATTCGGAGGGCTTTTTTGATTCTAATCTTACTGCCCTCATTCTCATCAATCTTCTTATAAGTGTGAAAAACTCTGTAGGTAATTGCAAAATGTTGAGTTCAATTTCTCTCTCTGTCGAATTAATAGTCTCACGCGAAGTCCGCGAAGCCGCGAAGAAAAGCAAATCGAAGTTGTGATTCGCGATTGTATACCAGGATATGTTTGGGTCGAGAATTTTTAATTGTTTTTCTTCGCGGCTTCGCGGACTTCGCGTGAGATGAAAAAATCTTAACTGTCAGCTTCGATGAGCTATCTTACCGCCATCAATACTAGAAAACTCAATAGTCCAAATCTCACCGTCCACACAATCAAGCTCGTCCTTGTTTTATATTCCCGCATCTCAGCCACTGCTTTCTGATATTAACCGAAGAAAACGAGGAGAATATGGTCAGCTAACTTATCGTTAACTATTTACTCCGTCCCCTCAAGATGAGTATCCGAGAGGATGGCAGGAAACATAAGTTCTGGAAGAGAATAGCATCTTAAGAATAGTTAAGTCAGGAGCAGTATTTCATGGGGGACAGATTGATACTCGGATTGGATATTGGCGGGACAAAATCGGCTGTGGCGCTTGGCACACAGACGGGCGAAATAGTAGACCGCCGCAGTTTAGCTACGGAACCTTTGAAAAACTCTCCGCTTGAAACTCTGCACAGCTTGGCCGGGCTATCGTTGGATATCCTGAAGAAAAATAAGCTGGAATATGAACAGCTTATGGGAGTAGGTGTTTCGTGCGGCGGCCCTCTTGATACAAAAACGGGCACCATTTTCGCTCCGCCAAATCTGCCGGGCTGGACCGCTGTGCCTGTCAAAAAAATTCTCGAAGAGAGTTTTAAAATGCCCGTCCTGGTGGAAAATGATGCCAATGCGACTGCACTGGCAGAATGGAAATTTGGGGCGGGGCGGGGAGCCAAAAATATTGTATTTCTCACGATGGGTACGGGAATTGGCGGAGGGTTGATACTGGATGGCAGACTCTACCGTGGTACGAATGACCTGGCAGGGGAAATGGGGCACCAGACTCTGCTGATGAACGGCCCGCTCTGTGGCTGCGGTAAACGAGGATGTCTGGAGGCGCTGGCGTCCGGCCCGGCTATTGCCCGTCTGGCGCGTGAATCGATGATGTATGGCCGGCATAAACGTGTGCTGATACTGGCAGAAGGCAATCCGGAAGCAATTACTGCCAAGCATGTGGTAGACGCCGCAAAAGAGGGAGATGCATTCGCAATTCAGATTCTGGAAGAGGCTGGAACTTACATGGGCCTGGGGATCGCCAATCTTATTCAGATATTGAATCCGGAGCGCGTAATAATCGGAACCATTGCCGTGCATGCGGGAGATCTCGTGATGAACCCCATCCGGGCTGCGGTTGAAGAATTCGCCTGGAAACGCAGCCTATCGGTGTGCACCATCGTTCCTGCTGAACTCGGGGATCGAAGCCAGGATCTAGCTGGAATAGCGCTTGTTCTTGAGAGTAAACAGAAGTGAAAGGAAGCTTTTTTAGCTTCAGCCAATCCCTCTCCCAAAATATTTATTCCTGACGGGAGAGGGACTAAAGCACCAGCCACAACTAACCTTCAATTTCGAATCATTCGAGGAAAATAGAACAAGGGGCAGAAATTAGATTCCCAGTGTACTTTTTAGATAAGATCGGCTGATCGCTGCAGATTCCATGGGAGTAAGTTCTGTGCGATCTTGCTCAGAGACTATCCACCTGGCTCCCGTCTGCTTTGCAGCCGCATACGCTGCCTGCAAATCCACTTCTCCACGTCCAAGTTCTTTAAAATCCGGTCGATTTTCTCCTGCAAGATTAACTCTTCGTATGCCATCTTTGAAATGGAAGTAGCCCATCCGATCTGCGTGGGCAAGGATATATTTTGCTGGATTTACGCCAGCATAGTACAGCCAGAATACATCGATATTGAACTTTACAAATGCCGGATCGGTTTCTGATGCGAGCACATCCATTCCTCTGCCACCCTCGAGATCTTTGAACTCCCAGTCGTGATTATGGTAGTTGAACTGAATCCCTGCATCCGAAAGTCTTTTACCAGCCTCGTTAAACACTTTTGCAGATTCTCGGTAGCCCTCCAGGGTCTTGCCATCCGCTACTCCCGAACACATAAAATTCGTAACGCCAGCTGTTTTTCCATAGGCAATATTGGCAGTTAGTTTTTCTAAATCAGCATAATCACCATATCCGAAATGTGCCCCTGAAATTTGCAGATTGTTTTCTGATAACAGCTTATTCACTGCATCCGCACCATGGGATGCATAGAGGTTTCCAGCTTCAATAGCGGGGAATCCAGCCGCCGCAATTTCCTTCAATACTCCTGGCAAATCTGAACTATTTCTTTCACCGAACACAATTAACTGAATGGAAGCAACAGCATCTGCCATAATGACACTCCTTAGGTTTCCTGGTTATTGAATGATCTACCAGTCCAATTGAAAAACAGTTTCATTCGATCCGATTTAATTGGACGCGAATGCCCGATAAACATTACCTCATAACATGGTCAATCAGAAATATTATTAATCGCAGCCTCAGCAACTATCTCGAATGAACGCAGCCTTGCTGAGTGATCGTAAATTTGAGAGGCCACCATAAGCTCATCCACACCAGTTTTCTTGAGAAATGATTCTATCCCTCTTTGTACGGTTTCGGGGGAGCCCACAACCGATTCGCGCAGTGCGTGATCTACTCCGAATCTCTCTGCATCTGACCAGATACCAGCGGTTGTTTCGAGCGGCGGTTTGAGCGGTCCGGGAATGCCCTGCCGAAGGCTGATGAACTGCTGCTGCAGGGAGGTGAACAGCCTGGCAGCTTCCCGGTCCGTTTCAGCAGCGCAGACTCCAATTGCAGCTATCGCATATGGTTGAGACAGCGATTCAGAAGGCCGAAAACTGCTCCTGTAAATGGATAGTGCATTCATCAGATCGTCCGGCGCGAAGTGGCTCGCAAAGGCATAAGGCAGTCCGAGGGAAGCCGCCAATTGAGCGCTGAAAAGACTGGAGCCCAGCAGCCAGATAGGAACATTGAGGCCGGCGCCCGGAACTGCCCTTACCACCTGGCCGGTTACAGGCGTTTTAAAATAGTGCTGCAGTTCCAGCACGTCCTGAGGAAACTGATTTTCGCTGCTGCCTCTCTCACGTCGCAGTGCCCGCGCAGTCTGCTGATCCGTTCCGGGGGCGCGTCCCAAACCCAGGTCGATCCGGCCCGGATACAGCGATTCAAGTGTACCAAACTGCTCTGCAATCACTAACGGCGTGTGATTTGGCAGCATTACACCGCCCGAACCTACTCGAATTTTAGAGGTGCCTCCCGCTACATAGCCAATAACCACCGCAGTTGCTGCACTGGCAATACCCGGCATATTATGATGTTCCGCCAGCCAGTATCGGTGATAACCCCATTGCTCAGCATGACGGGCAATATCCAGCGTGTTATGAAACGCATCCGCAGGCGTACCACCCTGGATGATCGGAGCTAAATCCAGAATTGAGATTGGTATTTTTTTGTGCATTCGTACCTTAAAAGTTCTTGCGTATTTCCGATAGTTATATCGCGACTGCTTCTAAATTTCACCCTGCAGTCTGTCGTGAGGAACTAGCTCTTTTCCATTTCCGCGTTGTATTGACCCTGGCGAGCAGCCCGGTTGCAGGCGGCACGATGAGCCAGCGCTTTCTGGGCTTGAGCTGCACTGCTGTCATTACCGTGCCAGATATCCATGGCAGGCTGCTGAATGGCGCGTGCATAAGAAAATGTGAGAGCCCAGGGAAGCCTCGCTCTGAAACGTACATTCATAGCATTCAGTCTGGCAGAAGCCAATTCGCCAGACTGTCCGCCGGATAGAAATGCCACCCCCGGAACCGCAGCAGGAACGGTTCGAAGCAGGCAGTTTACAGTGGCATCTGCCGTTGCTTCCACCGATTCCTGGTGAGGGCAAGCGAGGCCGGGCAGCACCATATTAGGTTTTAAAATCATTCCTTCGAGGCAGATTTTCTGGTTATACAGTGTGTTGAAAACACTATGCAAAGTCTCTGTGGTTACCTCGCTGCATCTGCTAAGTGTATGCGTGCCATCCATCAGAACTTCAGGCTCTACTACCGGAACTATCCCAGTTTCCTGGCAAAGTGCTGCGTAGCGTGCCAGAGCATTCGCATTCGCCTCGATGCAGCCTGCACTGGGAATTCCATCTCCTATTGTGATCACTGCTCGCCATTTGGCAAAGCGGGCGCCTAACTGGTAATACTCTTTCAGACGTTCCCGGAGCCCATCCAGTCCTTCTGTTATTTTCTCGCCGGGATGACCTGCCATCTCTTTCGCACCGAGATCGACTTTGATACCCGGTATGATGCCGGCATCAGTTAAAACTTGAACGAATGGCACGCCTGATTTGGTTTTCTGCCGAATCGTCTCATCGAAAAGGATGGCGCCGGATATGCTGTCGCCTAGACCAGGGGTGGTTACGATCATCTCTCGATAAGCTCGCCGCATTTCTTCCGTCTGGGGAATTCCGAGTTCCGCAAACCGCTTATTGCTGGTCGGCATACTTTCATCCATAGCGAGTAAGCCTTTGCCGTCGGCAACAAGTTTTCCAGCAATCTCAGCCAAAGCTTTTGCATCCATCTCCATCTCCCATTATCTGAATAATTCGAATATTGCTAATATACACGCTTTTAAGCCGTACTATTCCATAGTAATAGGACGGGCTGGTCTCGATTATGTTCGTATCCGATGATGCTGATACTGGCAGTAGCCGTATAGAAGAATCTGCCCGTTTCTGGCGGAAGATTCAGCCAGCGGGCGCCAATCATCCGAATAATATGTCCGCTCGAAAATGCAGCAATAGTTCCTTCGATGCCGCGTACTTTATTTAGAAATCGATCCGCCCGACTGGCTGCCTGCTCCGGAGATTCACCGTGAGGAGCGCCGTCGCGGAATAGCTCCCAGTCTGGCCGAATTCGATGGATTTCATCGCTTCGGAGCCCTTCATAATCGCCATAATCCCACTCTATCAGATCACTATCTATTTCTGCGTGCTCGGAAAATCCGGACAGTTCGCAAGTTCGGCGGGCGCGAGATAAAGGGCTCGTAAATACGCGGGTAAAACTTTCGCCCTCCAGGCGGCTGCTTAGTTCACGCGCATGTGTTTCCCCCTTGATATTTAATGGAATATCCGTATGTCCCGTGTGCTGATGAGAGTCGGACCAATCGGTATCTCCATGGCGAATGAGGAATATTCTGGGCAGCGCGGTAGATTCATTCTTTGTCATTTCTCATATCCCAGTTTTGCCTGCTGAATTCGCTCCACGAAAAGACGGTAGAACGCCGCATCCTGCAGATATCCCACATGCTCATTTATCAGCCACTGCCCCACTCGAAAAGGCATGTCATCCACTCCCTCGATTATTCCACGCACGCTATACGTGAGGATATCATCTACATCCCATATGTTCCACCAGGCTCCCAGATGTTTGCGATCTGGAAAGGGAACCATATTGTTTTTATCTTTTCCATAGGCATCTGAGCTTGCTAAAAAAAGTTTCATCTCTTCAAACATACCTACCTGGGATGCTACGGAGCACCAGAAGTCGATTTTGATATCGGCATATTCTGGCATGTTAGGCAGGAAATGGGTGATTATATCGTACATGATCTGCCCGCCCATGCTATTTGAAACAACGACGATAGGCTCGCCAGAATCCAATTTTTCTTTTTGTGCAATAGTGAGAGTGTCCAACACTCTGCGAGAAATCGGGCCGGGGCTGGACGCATTGCCGCGGCTGTTCAGATAACAGAACATATCGCCAAAAAATCTTGCTACAAGCTGATTAACCGGCTGTCGTATTTCAGCGAATATATGGGATCTGGATGGCATCAAGGGGTGGGGCAGATAACTGGCTTCCAGCTCTTTGTTAATTTCGGGCAGGCAGGATATGCCATCCCATGCAAGATGCGCCGCCAGATCGCCCCAATATCCGTGAAGGATCGCAACTTTAGAAGGATCCGATGACATAATAGGGGCGATGTAACGTCGTAAATTCTTTTCTACAATTTCCCAGGAGACATCTTTAAGCAGATTCTCAAATAGCTTGTTGCTCCAGTTTTTTATTGGCTTTTTCTGCTCGTGCCGAACAGCTACCCCATGAATATGGACAATCGGCATGCTTGCTCTCCACTACTTAAATTCAATTAACATGTGGATATGGTACCTGTAATGGCAAAAATCTGACGATTCCTGCCTACCAGTCCGCCATAGAACCATCATCATCATGAAACCAACGCCCTACATCTGGAAGGGGTGCAAGCGGGCGTGCGGCAATCCACTCTTCGTCCAGTTCGATACCTAGTCCGGGGCCTTTTGGAATATCGATATATCCCTCCTTTACGACAAACGGCTCTTTTAAATAACCCTTGCCCAGCCCGTCTGGATCGATAAACTCCTGAATCAAGAAATTTGGAGTGCAGGCATCTATCTGCAAGGCTGCCGCAAGATTGACAGGCCCGTACGGATTGTGCGGAGCCAGCGCCGCATACCACGTTTCAGCCATCGCTCCGATCTGCCTTGTTTCGAAGATGCCGCCGCAAATACAAGGATCCGGCTGCAAAATAGTGGCAGCGCCCTTTTCCAGGATTTCACGAAACTCCCATTTTGTGAAGAGGCGCTCACCGGTCGCAATAGGAGTTTTGAACTGCCTTGCGACCTGCACGAGCGCCTCTACATTTTTAGGAAGTACTGGTTCTTCAATAAACATGGGATGATACGGCCGTATGGCCTCCTCCATCCAGACCGCCATTGCCGGGCCGACGCGGCCATGAAAATCGAGCAGGATATCTACTCCCGTTCCAACCGCTTCACGCACCGCTTGAACTCGTGCTGCCGCTTCTTCAACAATCTGATAGTGATCGACAATCTTTACTTTATTGAACGGACAAAATTTCATTGCGGTATAACCGCGTGAAACAACTTCTTTAGCGCTCGCGGCGAGCTCTTCAGGCGTGGAACCCTGCGGCCGAGTATATACTCTTATTCTATCTCGGACAGCTCCGCCGAGAAGCTGCCAGATGGGAGTGTTCAGT
Source organism: Chthonomonadales bacterium (assembly GCA_038203935.1). Classification (GTDB taxonomy): domain Bacteria; phylum Armatimonadota; class Chthonomonadetes; order Chthonomonadales; family Chthonomonadaceae; genus JANXSG01. The sequence continues at coordinate 4,851 of JBBRDM010000011.1, read as the reverse complement.
GATTTTCCAAGTATATCCCAGAGGCACATCTCTAATCCGCTTATGGCAGCATTAAGAGTTGGTCCGCCCCGCCAGAATGCTCCCCGATACATGCTCTGCCAATGGTGCGTTATTCGGCGTGGATCTTCACCGATGATGTGATGTTCATAACTGCGGACAGCTTCCGCAATCACAAATGCTTTATCGCCCAGGCACTCACCATAACCAGAAATGCCCTCGTCTGTTTCGACAACGACAAACAGCCATCTTGGCTGAACAGCGAGTGTGCGAATGCGTGTTATTTTCATCGGTTATCCTTAGATAGACAGAGCATTAATAGCCTGGAGAAATGGAGATTTGAAGTGAATCTTGGGAAGATTCACAGCAGAATAGGAGGGCGGGAGATCCAAATCCTGCGCTTTCAGCAGCTTCACCAACAGGAGAGTATCAGAAAGCAGTTTGGCCCAATCTATGCCATATCTGAATGGCGGGAAATCTAATAGACCGGCTTGTTCCAGTCTTCGAGCGCCAGCATCGAGTTTGTTCACTGCGCCGATTCTGTTCGAACGCACAACGAGATGAAAACATCCTACAGCAATCTGCAGCACTCCCTGATAGACCTGTCTCGTTTCAGTTTTATCAGCAATCCATAGTTTTTCCAGAGTTTCGTGGCATTCAAAATACTTTTCCTGATTGAACTGATCCAGCGCCTCATAAAAAGCGGCTGGAAGGAACTCTTTAACCGTCAGATCACTCTCTGGACATAGATACTCGGGATTGGTCATAATAGGATTGGTTCCTCAGATACGAAGTGCATTCCTTCCTGATACATGGAGAAATCAGTAAAAAATGTCTCGATTTACTGAAAACCGAGACATAAATAAATGCTGTAAATATTTGATTTTGCTAATTTTATGAGTTCGCTATGCGGCTATCGAGTTTGGATTCGAAAGAACGAAATCGATTTTATGCCCGAAGTCAGGTCCGCATTTATCCTGCCAGAAAGTTAGTTCCTCCGTTGTTTTATGGGAATCGCAGTTATTCATCAGTGCAGTAAGAAGTGTATTTTTACCGTCTGGGAAAGCTGCCGCATACTGAACCGCAGATCGAATTTCAGGATGTGTGTTTGCAGCTGCAAGCTGCTTTAAATATTCAGGCTGAATATATCGCTCCTCACCCTCTCCATCCAGCGCTGATTTGAAAGCCCCATTTATTTGTACGGTGCTGAGAGATGTATATCCGAGACGCAGTGAGAATATCTGCAATGCCGCACACAACTGTTCAGATTCTAAACCCGCCGGATCAAAATGATGGAGTTCCGATGGTCGTAATGCTTCTGCCGCTAATAGAACGCCCGCGTCGCGCAAGGCTCGCACTTTCTGGGGATCTCCACTTCCATTCATCATCCAGCCAAGCGTATCGAGATTAATCAAATCAGCAGCGTCCTTGGCAGCACGATATTCTTCTATGGCCGTTTGAACTATTGAGGGAGTGCAGTGAAGGAGCGTTTGCATCCCTTCGACCGAATGTTTCTTAAGAATCATCTGCACCAGGATTTTAGTGGACCACACGCTGTCTATTTCAGATATGAGCTTACAGATTACGATTTCCTGATTTTTTTCTGGTAAATGGTGCAGGCACTCTTCCACTCTAGTCTGATCAGTTTCTCCATGTCTCATCAGCACTGAGGTGCAGTATGCTTTCAGAATATCCGATTTAGCAGCCACTATGTCTGCAGATGAACCTCCAAAAGGCATCGCTGCTATTCGTTTGAGCTCCTTACTGGCGGCGCGGCTCAATGAGTTTTGCTTCAGCAAAGAAACTGCTGCCGAGAGTGAATTTTCTCGGAATAGAATTTGTAATGCTTGAGTTTCAAATCGTTCGCCGCTGAGAGCGCTTAGCTGTTGTATTGCCGATTCCTGAACTTCGGGATTCAAATCATCGCCATTTAAAATATTCTGCAGCGTGGTTTCCACTTCTGCGGCATGGGTGCCGGCGAATAGTTCTGATGCGGCAAGCTTTATTTTAATATTCTGCGAATTCAAAATATCGAGGTTAGCGTTGTAATCCTGATCCGAGATATTCATTAGCAATAGTTTAGCCTCGCGCAGGATCAGCGGGTCTAAGAGCCGAACAGGTTCTGCGAAGATAGATTCCAGCCATTCTATGGTGTCAAATCTTGTGAATTCCGGGACAATAAAATTCGATGTTTTGTGAACTCTGCTATTCTCGTTTTCCTCGTTATTTTTAGGGTCAGACAGCGAAGGCCGTGTATCTGATATCTGATTTGCAGCAGGGTATACACCTGAAGACTCTTCCGATGAAATTTCGGCCTCGTTTGAAACTACTGGAATCAGCATTTCAGATTTTGCTGGAGGTAAGCCGACGACTTTTTTTTCTGACGAATTGTTGATATCATTTTTGGACTTGCGCTTTTTTCGCAGGAAGAAAAATGGTAATAAAAGAAGCAGCCACCACCAGTACTCGTGGGGCTTTTTTAAAACGGAGTGGGAATCACCCGCAGCAGAAGTATTTTTTATTTCTGGCTGATCAGGCCTATTTGCAGATTTGACGGAATAGTTCCTGGAAGCTGTCTCTTTGTAAAGCGTTGGATTATCTGCGTAATTTGTTTTAGAATCTGCTGATCCTGGCCCCGAACCAGCAGAATGAATCGATCCGCTTCCGCCCCCAACTCCTGCATTTTTTGGCTGTCCGGAATATCCTCCGCTGGATCCATTGGCATCTCTGCTCTGATCGGAAATAGGTGCCGCTGCTGCGTCTGAAACGTCCTGATCTGGAAGCGCAGAGTTCCCTTTATTAGATGGATGAGATGCATCTGGATGTGGCGTTTGTGAGACTGTGCTGGGTGAAGAGACCGCAGCGTCTGCTCCAGCTGTTCCGTGGGAAACCGCCTCCGATAACTGTGAAAAACCGTAGTTCAGGAGTGCAGCTGTCTCCTTCTGCCAGTTTGGACTGTGAAGAACCACCGTGATAATTCGGTTATTTCCCCGTCTGGCTGCGCCCACAAAACAGTATCCGGCTGCACGCGTCCAGCCCGTTTTGACACCCTCCAATCCCGGATAGCTCTGCAGCATATCGTCGGTATTTTTGAGTTTTCGTGCTGGTTTTGTTCCCGAACCGGGCAGGGAGTAACGAGGCTGTTTTACTGTGCTGGATACTTCGGGATTGTTCAGCGCGGCGAGCGCAATATTTGCGAGATCACGTGCTGTGGATAAGTGATTGGGGTTTTGCAGGCCGTGTGGATTCGTAAAGTGCGTATTAGGCGCTCCGTCTTTTTTAGCTTCGTCGTTCATCGCCTGAACGAATTTTGGCACGCTTCCAGATGCCGCTTCGGCAGCGGCGACACTGGCATCATTGGCACTGATGAGCAGTATGGCATGCATGAGATTGTTTTTTGAATTGGTATCCCCCGGCTGCATTCCTAGTTTGCTGCCTGGCATCGAAGCCGCCAGGGGAGAGGTGCTGATAGGCTTATCCGCAGGAACTTTGCGCGCAAACAGCAGTGCGGTCATAATTTTGGTGGTGCTGGCAGGAGGAAGGCGTTTGTCAGGGGCTTTTTCGAAAAGGGTACTCTTATTTGCTACATTTATTACGATTGCAGCGCGTGCCTTTATAACCGGCGGAGACTTCTGTGATTTTTCTGCGGCCTGGCAGGCTGACATAGTGCTCAAAATCGATAATAAAGAGAGGCAAATCAGGTTTTTCACTTTGATCAAACCGTCCAATAATTTTTTGAGATTTTAATCTGGTGAAATTATCGGCATATCTCCATGAAATTAACTGTTGTTTCGAGTAACTTTTAGATTTTAGGAGCAGGGATGGGGAGCTGCCTTTATAATCTGTGCGGATAAAGCAGATGGATTATATTCAAAATCTCATCAGGTCTCGTTCCTGAAGGCCACATTAGGCCGCGTTCGTGAAGGCTACATCAGGCCGCGTTCCTGAAGGCTGACGTAACGATTATCTCCCAGAACAACATGGTCAAGGAGATCAATCCCAATAATTTTTCCTACTTCTACCAATCTCTGTGTGACCAGAATATCCGCTTTGCTGGGCGAGGGATCACCACTCGGATGGTTGTGTGCAATGATCATGCTGGCGGCGTTCGATATGATTGCGTCGCGAAATATATCGCGTGGGTGGGCGATGCTGCTGTCGAGAGTGCCAACGGAAATTTCTACAACTTTAATCATTTCACTTTTGGTATTGAGAAGAATCCCCATGAAATGTTCACGGTTTTTATCGCGAAGTTCGAGTGTGAGGAGATTAGATACATCTTGAGGACTTCGGATTACTGGCTTTTCGCCCACGTTGGACACCGATATTCGCTTTCCGAGTTCTACCATAGCAGCGATCTGAATGGCTTTTACTTCGCCTATTCCTTTAATCTTGCTCAGATCCTCAAGGGTAGCAGCGCTGATTCCTCTCAGACTTTTGAACCTGCTCATCAGCAGATCTGCAAGCCCTAGCGCAGAGTGCTCCTTCGTACCTGTTCGGAGCAAAATTGCAAGCAGCTCCGATACGGAAAGAGCATTCGGGCCATTGATCTTCAGACGTTCGCGCGGACGCTGGTCTGTGGGCATCTCGTGGATGGCAACGGAGTATCTGATCGACGGGGGTTCAGCAGTATGATTCTCGTTCAAATATCCATCTCCAGTTATTTGAGGACTGATTCAAGCGCTCTTAAAAACTTACAATTCTCCGCTTCCGTGCCGACCGTTACTCGAAGATGTGTCGGCGCGCCAAAAACATCTCCGGTACGCGTAATGACTCCCTGATGCAAAAGCGCATTATAGACTTCCCGGCAGTTCCTGCCCACATCTACCCACACAAAATTAGCATGTGTTGGGG